>JBJSZP010000456.1:0-8680 GCA_046090365.1 Planctomycetia bacterium | reverse complement strand
GTTCGCCCGATATTTTTCCCACGTCGACGCGATCGACTTCTCGGCCCGCTTCATCCAGGCGGGCGTGCGGCTACAGGCCGGCGACGAGGTGCACTACGAGATCCCCACCGAGGGCGAACTCACCACGTCGCGGGCGATCTCGCTCGACACGATCGGCCTGGCCGACGTGGCCCCACGGGTGGCCTTCCTCCAGGGCGACGCCTGCAACCTCAAATCGCTCTTCACCGACTACGACCTCGTGTTCGCGGGCAATCTCATCGACCGGCTCTACGACCCGGGCCTGTTCCTCGCAGGCATTGCAGACCGGCTCCGGCCCGGCGGCCTGTTCGCCCTCACGTCGCCCTACACCTGGCTCGAGGAATACACCGAGAAGGCGAAGTGGCTCGGGGGCCGCCGCGAGGCGGGAGAGCCGCTCACGTCGTTCGCCGGCCTCGCGCGGGCGCTCGCAGGCTTGTTCACGCTCGTACATCGCGGCGACATCCCGTTCGTGATCCGCGAGACGGCCCGCAAGCACCAGCACTCGATCGCCGAATTGACGATCTGGCGCCGCTCGTGAGAGGCTTGCTCCTTCCTCGCTGATCTCCGCCATGACCACACCCTTCGATCCCTGCAGGCAATGGCTCGGCATCGATGCGGTCGACCTCGTCGACCCGCGCCACGTGCTCGGCATCGGCCCGGGCGAGGCCGACCCGCTGGCCGTGCTGCGGGCCGCCGAGGCCAGGCTGGCGAAGCTGCGGAGCGTCGAACCGGGCCCGTTCGCCGTCGCAAGGCAGGCGCTCATGAAGCGGGTCGAGGAGGCCCGCGAGACCGTGCTCCGGCAGATCAGCGCCGGTGCGGGCGGCGCGGAGCCGGCGAGCCGACGCCTCTCGATGCCGCCGCCCCCCGGAGGCGCTCCCGTCCGGCCTTCCGTCTCCGTGCCCGCTCCGGCCCCCGTCGTGCCGCGGGTGCCCGTCGTGCCGCCGGCGCCCCCGCAGGCACCGCCGCCTGTGGCCGCGGCCGGCTGGCCCGGCGACGACGCGGCTCCCAACCCGTCTCCCGCGATCGCGATCCGCCGCAAGGTCGAGTATCGCAAGCAGTCGAGCGGCAACTGGCTGCTGCTCGTGTTGCTCGCGGCGCTCGCCGCCGCGGCGGGAGCGCTCTACGTCTTCAAGTTTCGGCCCGACCTGCTCGGGGAGAGAGCCGTCGCCGCCCGCGCGGGTGGAGAGCGAACTCCGGCAGCAGCGCCGACGCCTGCACCCCCGCCGCCGCCGCCGTTGGCGCCGCCGAAACCTCGACCAAAGCCGACGCCCGACCCCGAGCCCCCGCCCGCTCCACGCCCTCAGCCCGCGCCCACTCCTGATCCCAGGCCGGAGCCTGAGCCGGCGCCCGCGCCCCCGCCGGCGCCCGAGCCCGCCCCGCCGGAAGACACCGGGAAACTCGAATCGCTTCTCGGTGACGCGAAGAAGGCGCTGCAAGAGGGCAACTTCGCCGCCGCCCGCACGGCCGTCGAGGAGGCTGGAACCGTCGCGGCATCGAAGCCATCGCGCACCCGCGTGGAGCGTTGGGCCGAACTGGTCACTTTCGCCAAAGGCTTCGCCGACTACCGACAGAAGGCGCTGGCCGCTGTCACTCCGGGCGACGAGTACGACCTCGACGGAAAAAAGATCGCGATCGTCGAGATCGACGACGAAAAACTGATCTACCGCTACGCCGGCAAGAACACGACGAAACCCCGTGACAAGATTCCGGGCGGGATCCTCATGAAGATCGTGACCGAGTGGTTCGACGACAACCCCGCCAACGACCTCTACATCGGCGCCTATCACGCCACGAAGGAGGAGCCTCGCTTCGACACGGCCCGAGCTTCCTGGGAACAGGCGCAGGCCCTCGGCGCCGACGCCTCCCTGCTACTCCCGCTGCTCGACGATCCGGTACTGACAGCGGCTGACTGAGGGCCGCCCCGAGGCAGAGGGAGGCGAGGGGTTGTACCTCTTCTCCCTCTCCCTCTGGGAGAGGGCTGGGGTGAGGGTGCTTTCGTTGCGCCGCTTCGAGGCACCCTCACCCGGCCTCCAGCCGGCCTCTCCCAGCGGGAGAGGCGAGCGTTCGAGGAGAAGCCTGTCCTACGAGTAGATGGTTTCGAGGATCGGGAGGAGCCGGGCCGGGTCGAGGTCGACCGGGTTGCCCCGCATGCTCGCGCCGCCGGAGTTTTCCGCCAGCCAGCCGAGCCGATCGCGCGCGAGGCCCACGGCCGACAGCTGCTGCGGCACTCCCGCGTCGCGGCAGAGCCGCTCGACGCGCTGCACGAAGGCCGCGGCGACCCCCCGGTCGTCGCCCGTCGCGGCCGGGTCGATCGCCCGCTCGAGTAATGCGAAATCGCGTTCCGCCACGGCCGCGTTCACCCGGAGCGCCACAGGGAGCATCAGGGCGCAGGCGAGGCCGTGCGGCGTGCCACATTCGATGCCGAGCGCGGCAGCGACGCCGTGGGCCATGCCGAGGCCAGAGTTGGTGAGCGCCACGCCCGAAAGGAAGGCCGCGTGGCTCATCGCCGCGCGGGCCTCGAGGTCGGCCGGGGCGGCGAGCGCTCGCGGCAGCGCCGCCATCGCCCGCGGCAGGGCGTCGAGCACGAGCGCCCGCGGCACGGGCCGCGCAAACCGGCAGATGAACGACTCGACGAGCTGCGTGATCGCGTCGAGCCCCGCGGCCGCCGTCGTGGCCCGGTCGCAGCCCGCGCCGAGGGCGGGGTCGATGATCACGGCCCGCGGCACCATGAGCGGGCTGCGCATGCTCTTCTTGAACCGCCGGCGCGGGCAGGAGATCACGGCGTTGCGGGTCGCCTCCGCGCCCGTGCCCGCCGTCGTCGGCACCGCCACCACCGGCAGCGGCCAGCGGGTGATCGACCGCGTGCCGACCCCCTCGAGGTGATCGACGACCGCGGCGGTGAGTTCGTCGGGCGACGTCATGGCGGGATCGACGTTCGTCGCCAGGGCGGCCACTGCCTTGGCGAGGTCGATCGCCGAGCCTCCGCCCACCGCGACGATCACGGCATCGCTGCGGCCGTCTCGCGGCAGGCCGGCCAGCGCCGCGGCCACCTGCTCCACCGTGGGCTCGCCATCGGTCTGGGCGACGACGCGGTGCTCGACACCCGCCGCCGCGAGGCTCGCCTCCAGTTGCGGCCGTGCCGGCGACCCGAGCAGGCTGCGGCGGCCGCCGACGAGCCAGGCCCGCCGGCCGAGCAGACGAACGACGTCGCCGATCTCGGCGCTGCGGCCGGCGCCGAACCGCACGAGCGGGGGCAGGGCCAGATCGTAGGACAGCCCGGGGCCGGGCGGGTCGCGGTCCGACGGGATGGGCGTCACGGTCTCTCCGGAGAAGCGGGCGGCGTCGACTACACTCTAGCGGATGCCTGCCGCCGTTCCCGCCCTTGAAATGCCCCCCTGCCCGGGTCCCGTGCGCGGCACGGTGCGTCCGCCCGGCTCGAAGAGCATCACCAACCGGGCGCTCGTCTGCGCCGCGCTTGCCCGCGGCACGAGCCGGCTCTCCGGCGTGCTCGACAGCCAGGACACCCGCGTCATGGCCGCCGGCCTCGAGGCGCTCGGCGTCCGTGTGGCCCCGGACTGGACAAACGGAGTCGTGGAGGTGCATGGGGCGGCTGGCTCGATTCCCGCAGCCACGGCGGAGATCGACTGCATGGCGAGCGGCACGACGATGCGGTTTCTGTCGGCCATCTGCGCCCTCGGCCACGGCACCTACCGCCTCGACGGCACGGCCCGGATGCGGCAGCGGCCGATCGACAACCTGCTCGCGGCCCTCCGGGCCCTCGGCGTGGAGGCCACGGCGGAGAGCCCCGGCGGCTGCCCGCCGGTGACGATCCGGGCGCATGGGCTCGGCGGCGGAAAGGCCGTCGTGCAGGGCGGCACGTCGAGCCAGTTCGCCAGCGGGCTCGCGCTCGCGGCCCCCTGCTCCGCCTCCGGCCTCGAGATCGAGTTTGCCGGGCGGCTCGTGTCGCTCCCCTATCTCGAAATGACGCGGCGCGTGATGGCGGCGTTCGGCGCCGAGTGCGAGGCCGTGGGCGAGCGGACCTGGCGCATCCCGCCCACGGGCTACGCGGCCTGCGACTACTCAATCGAGCCCGACGCCTCGGCGGCGAGCTACTTCTTCGCGGCGGCCGCCATCACCGGCGGCGCCGTGACGGTGGAGGGCCTCTCACGCCGCAGCATGCAGGGGGACATCGCGTTTTGCGACGCCCTCGCGCGGATGGGCTGCGACGTGACGTGGGACGAAACGGGCGCCGGGGCGACGACCGTCCGCGGCCGCGCCGCCCGCGGCATCGAGATCGACATGAACGCCATCAGCGACACCGTGCCGACGCTCGCCGTCGTGGCCTTGTTCGCCGACGGACCAACGACGATCCGCAATGTGGCCCACATCCGCGACAAGGAGACCGACCGGATCGGCGACCTTGCCCGGGAGCTCCGCCGGCTCGGGGCCGACGTGGCCGAGTTCCCCGACGGGATGCGGATCGACCCGCGGCCGCTCAAGCCGGCGGAAGTCGCCACGTATGACGACCACCGGATGGCGATGAGCCTCGCGCTCGCGGGCCTCAAGGTGCCCGGCATGAGGATCCTCGACCCGGCCTGTGTCGGAAAGACCTTTCCCGACTACTGGCGTCGGCTCGCCGCCGTAGCCCGGCTCGACACATCGGCCTGGCCGGCCGACAGCCGCGCCTGACGAGCAGGATAGGCGATCCGACCCCGCCACCCGCCGTTCACCAGGACTGATGGGCCTCTCCGGCGTCGGCTGCCTCCTGGAGCGCCGCCTCGGCCCGCTCGAGCAGGTCGTCGATCCGGCGGTCCTGGAGCCGCTGGCCGGTGCCGCCGCACGACGTGTCGGCCGCGATGAAGCCGCCGCCGCAGTGCTGGCAATACACCCGCTTGCCGAGCAGCCTGACGCCGATGTTGAGCAGCCGCCCGCACACAGGGCAGCCCTGGTGGAACGAGACGCCGACACCGTGCAACTTCGCCATGGGATCACCGTTGAAAGATGAAAACACCCCTTCGGGTGCGGCAGTGTACGCATTTCCCCTCCGGCGGGCAATCTCGGCCCGGATGAGGAATGCGCACGGTCGCGAGGCCCGTGTCTTCCGGGCCAAAATCGGTTAGGATACGGACTGGCGGGGGAGACCCACCGCCGATCATTCAGCGAGCATGACTGCACGATGCACCGACCGTGGCTGGCCCCGATCGTGATCGTCTTCTGGTGCCTCACCACCGGCTGGCTCGTGGTGGCCAAGATCCTGCCGTCGCTTTTGCCCGGCTCTCCTCCGGGCTACCAGGCTCTCTACGCCTCGAACAACCGGCTCATTCCCGTGGCGTGGACGGTGCTCTGGAAGGATCAGCCGATCGGCTGGGCGGTGAGCGAGTCGCACCGGGGAGCCGACGGCGACGTCACCGTCGAGACGGCCCTCCGCTTCGACCGGCTCCCGATCGAGGAACTGCTCCCCGGCTGGATCAAGCCTCTGGTGGGACGTGCGCTCGAGCGCACCGCCGTGGTCGACCTCGAGGCCCGGGGGACGATGTCGATCGACCCGCAGGGACAGCTGCGGGCGTTTCGCTCGGTGGTCGACCTGCCGGGCAAGGTCGACCGCGTGGTGCTCCACGGCACCGTGGACGACGGGCACGTGAAGGTGCTGCTCCGGGCCGGTGAACTGTCGTATGAGACGAGCCGCTATCTGCCGTCGCACATCATGATCGGCGACGAGCTGTCTCCGCAGGCCACGATGCCGGGCCTGGCGCCCGGGAAGCGGTGGACCGTGCCCGTCTACAACCCGCTCCGCGGCGGCAACACCGCTCTCGAGGTGATGCACGCCGAGGTGACGGCGGAGGAGACGCTGTTCTGGGAAGACCGCCTCGTGCGGGTCGATCTCGTCGTCTACCGCGATGATCCCTCCGAGCATCACGAGCCGACCTGCCGAATCTGGGTCGATCGCAGCGGCCGCGTCCTCAAACAGGAGAGCGCGATGTTCGGCGGAAAGCTCACGTTCCTGCGCCGCTCCGACGAGGCGGCCGAAGACCTCGTCGAGAGCCTGACGACCACCGATGCCCCTCCCTCCGACGATTTCCCCGCCGCACCATGATCGAGTTCGACCACGTCACCCGCACCTACGGCCCGAAGACGGCCGTCTCCGACTTCTCCCTGGCCATCCCCCGCGGCGAACTGTTCGCCCTGCTCGGGCCCAACGGCGCCGGCAAGACGACCACGATCAAGATGCTGGTGGGGCTTCTGCAGCCCTCGCGCGGCAGCGTGCGCGTGAGCGGCTTCGACCTCGTCAAGGACGCCCGCCACGCCCACCTCCACGTCGGCTACGTGCCCGACGAGCCCTGCCTCTACGACAAGCTCACGGGCCGCGAGTTTCTCTGGTTCATCGCCGACATGTTCGGCATGCCGCGGCACGTTGCCACCGAGCGGATCGCGGCCGAGATCGACCACTTCGAGCTCGGGGAATTCGCCGACGACCTCGCCGAAAGCTATTCGCTGGGCATGAAGCAGCGGCTCGTGTTCGCCGCATCACTGCTCCACTCGCCCGACGTGCTGGTGCTCGACGAGCCGATGGTCGGCCTCGATCCGCGCAGTGTGCGGATCGTGAAGGACCTGCTCGCCGCGCGGACGCGGGAGGGCATGACGGTGTTCATGTCGACGCACACGCTGGCAATGGCGGAGGAGATGGCCGACCGGGTGGGGATCATGGTCCGCGGCCAGCTGCGGTTTCTGGGGTCGGTCGCGGAGCTGCGGGAGCAGATGGCCCTCGAGACCACGAGCCTCGAGCAGCTCTACCTCGAGCTCACCAACTCGCGCGGATCGCGGCATCCATGACCCCGCCCGCCGCCTCGACGACCCTGCGGCCGGCGGACCTGGCGGTGTCGTGCTGCCGGCTTTTGTCGGCCGACGCCGAGGCGGGGACGTTCTTCCGCCTGCGGGCCCGGCTCGCGTGGGCCCTGTGCCGCACGATGCTCACGACGGCCCGGCTGAGGCTGAGCCTCGTGGTGCTTTTGAGCGCGATGTTCTGGGGCTCGCTGTACGGCATCTTCGTCGAGGCCTTCACGTTTCTCGACGCCCTCCACGCGGAGGTGATCTCGCTCCTGTTCAACGCCTTCTTCTCGTCGCTGATGGTGATGCTCGTGTTCTCGACCGGGATCCTGCTCTACGGCGGCATGTACTGCTCGCCGGAGGCCCGGATGCTGATGACGCTCCCGGCGCGGGAGGAGGCGATCTTCACGCACAAGTTCCAGGAGGCGATCTGGTTTTCGAGCTGGGGCTTCATCCTCCTGGGGAGCCCGATGCTCGTGGCCTACGGCGTGGTGCGCGAGTCGCCGTGGACCTACTTCGCGCTCCTGCTGCCGTTCATGCTCGCGTTCGTCGTGATTCCCGCGACCGTGGGCGGGATCTGCTGCATGGCGATGGTGGCCTGGCTCCCGCGGCTGCGGCTCCACGCCCTCTCGATCACCCTGGCCGCCACCTGCGTCGGCGGCATCTGGCTCGCCTGGTCGACGCTCTCCTCCGTGAAGGCCGACAGCATGTCGGCGGCCTGGTTCGAGCAGACGTTCGCCCGCCTGGCGATCACCGAGCAGAAGCTGTTTCCCAGCTGGTGGCTGGCGAGCGGCCTCATCGAGGCGGCCCGCGCCGGCTCGACGAGCCGCGAGGCCTGGGCCGCGCTCGGCGAAGCGCTCAAGTTTCTCGCGCTCCTCGTGGCCAACGGCATGCTCCTGCAGCTCGTCGCCGGCTGGCTCGCCCGGCGGACCTACCGGCTCGGCTTCAGCCAGCTCGCCGGCGAGGTGCCGGCCCGGCGGCGGCGGCGGATCGGCTGGTTCGACCAGATGCTCGTGAACGCCGGCCCGGCGGCGGGCCGCCCGCTGCGGCTGCTCGTCGTGAAGGATCTCCGCCTGTTCCGCCGCGATATCTCGCAATGGTCGCAGTTCGTGATCTTCTTCGGGCTCCTCGGGCTCTACTTCTGGAACGTGCGCTCGTTCAACTACAACAACGCGTATGCCTCGATGATCGGCTTTCTCAACCTCGCCGTCGTCGGGCTGATCCTGTCCACGTTCACGACGCGGTTCGTGTTTCCGATGATCAGCCTGGAAGGGCGGCGGTTCTGGATCCTCGGCCTGCTCCCCGTGCACCGCGACCAGATCGTGTGGTCGAAGTTCCTGTTCTCGTTCCTGGGCGGCGTGCTCCCGTGCTGCGGGCTCGTGTTCCTCAGCGACACGATGCTCGGTCTGTCGACGAAGACGATCCTGCTGCACGAGATCTGCTGCGTGATGCTCTGCATGGGCCTGTCGGGGATCGCCGTCGGCCTGGGGGCGCGGATGCCCGACCTGCGCGAGGTCTCGCCGGCGAAGATCTCCTCAGGGTTCGGCGGCACGCTGAGCCTCGTGATCAGTTCGTTGTTCATCATGACCGTGGTCGTGGTGGCGGCGCTGCCGTCGCACCTGTTCCTCGCGGCCCACGCCCTGGGGCCCGCCGGCGCGCGGGGGTTCCTCGCCTGGGCGGGCAGCGGCCAGGGGGAGGCGGCGAGCGTCGCGATCGTGGTAACGCTGGGCGTGGCGGCCACCCTGATCCCGCTGCGGCTCGGCCTGCGGGCGTTCCGGCAACTCGAGCCCTGAAGCCGTTCCAACCGGCATTCCTCGGCCGAACCGCCGCCGGTTAC
>JBJSZP010000455.1:0-1588 GCA_046090365.1 Planctomycetia bacterium | reverse complement strand
CGCACCTGACGGGCGCGGAAGTCGAGTTTGCCGACCACGCGGCGGTGGAGGAGATCCTCGACCGCACGGCGGCCAAGGGCTACGGCGTGAGAAGCATCCTCGAGGCGGTCATGCAGAGCCGGCTGTTCACGCACAAGTAGAGCCCACGCCCACTCCGACCCCGTCGCTTCCGCTCCGGGCTTTTTGTCGGACGCAATCGCTCCCCGCGTCAGCCCGCGGTCTCTCTCGTCGACTCCCAAAAATCACGCGGCGTGAGAATCCGCGCGGTTTCGAACCGCTCGAGCACGAGCAGATCCTTGTCGCCGCTGACGATCACCTCGACGCGGCCCGGGGCCACGAGCCCCAGCACCATCTCGTCGGCAGGATCGCGGCACATCCCGGCCTTCACCGGGGCGGGCTCGAGAAGTTCGGCGTGCTCCCGGAGAAGCTGCAGATACTCCTCGACCACGGCACGGGGGAGCCGCAGTTTCCTGCTCAATTTCCTGCCGACTTCGGCGAGCAGCCCGCTGCACGAGATGATGTGATGACGCTCGAGGCAGAGCTCGAAGACCGCCTCGCACAATCCCCTCGATGCCACTGCCGCGATCACGACATTGGCGTCGAGGACGACCCTCATGAAAGGGCCTTGAAGACATCCTCGTCGGTCAGCAGGCCCTGGGCCTCGGCGAACGGGAGGATCTTCCGGCGCAGCCCCCGGAATCGCTCGACGGCCACGTAGCGGCGCAGCGATTCCCTCACGATGTCGCTGACGGCCTTGTTTTCCGCCCGACTGAGCCTGTCGAGTTCCATTCGCAGGTCGTCAGGGAGACGAATCGTTAATGTGGTCACGGCAGCACCTCGTGCACGACATTGTAGTGCACGGATCGCGTCGCCGGCAACGGCGCTCCCCGCAAGAAGACGCGGCCCATGTCGCGGCCGACAGCGTCGCCACCAAGTCCCGGGCGGAAGCCCAGGGGTCTGGTGGTGACGCGGCGCCCAGCGATGACCCCGTCGCTTCCGCTCCGGGCTTTTTGGCGGATGGGACGGTCGCCCCACAGACCGTCAGTGCATCTCGACGGCGCAGGTGCTGAGGCCGCCGCGGAAGTAGTTGAACTGCACGTTGGGATGGTCGGCGAGCAGCGACATCGGCACGGCTGAGTCCGCCAGCCGCTTCGAGATCATGAGCGCCGTGAGTCGCTGGCCGAGCGGGTTGTCGTGTACGCCCGCCTGCCAGATCGACACCTTCTCCGCCTGCCAGGTCTGCACCGGACCCACCGTGATCGCCCGCTGGGGCACCATCGTGATGTTGCCGCCGCCGCTCGTGCGGGCGTTTTGCGCGAGCGTGACGGGATGCAGATCGACCACGCGGGTGGAGAGGGCCCGATATTCGGCCGGCGACGGCGGGGCGTCTTTATGCTTGCCCTCACGGCGGAGCGGATCGTTGAAGGCCCAGTGTTTGATGTCGCCCTGCCCGCCCTGCATCACGGCGCAGCGGGCGGTCTTCCAGCTGGCGACATACGGCCCGACGTCGGCCTTCGGGAAATGCAGATTCGCCTCGGGCATCCGCAGTTCCGGGCAGATGCGGTCGAAGCACAACTCGCGGTCAGCC
>JBJSZP010000454.1:0-1570 GCA_046090365.1 Planctomycetia bacterium | reverse complement strand
GGCAGCCCCGAGCCTCCTCTGTCCTGATTGAGTTGAGGAGGCTTCGGGCTCCCCGTGTCCTGGAGCAGGCGTATGCAGGCAAGCGCAGCCATGGATGGCGCAGCGCAGCCGGAGTCGAGTGAACGGAGGCCTGGAGGGCCGTAGTGAACGTCCGGCGACGGGATACGGGGAGCCCGAAGCCGGCGCGTCTCCTTGGACCAAGGCAGCGACAGGCTGAAGCCTGTCCTACTTCCGGGCCAGGTTCGTGCCTTTCCGCCCGGAAACATGCGGGCTATAATTTCGGCACGTGGACCTGCGAGAAATCGGCTCGCGGCACGAATCACGCCATTCACCCAGCAAGGAGCCTCGATCCCATGTCGGTCACGCTCACGGAAAAAGCCGCTCTCGAAGTCAAGAAGATCATCGCCGACCAGAAGCTCGATCCGGCCACGGTGCTCCGCATCGGCGTCGCCGGCGGCGGATGCAGCGGGTTTCAGTATTCGCTCGGGTTCGATACGGCCTGGGATCCGAAGGTCGATTCGAAGTCGGAGCAGCACGGCGTGCCCGTGGTGGTGGACAAGAAGAGCGACCTGTTCCTCGACGGCACCACGCTCGACTTCCACGAGGCGATCGACAAGCGCGGGTTCACGTTCAACAACCCCAACGCCAAGAAGAGCTGCGGCTGCGGCAGTTCGTTCCAGGCCTGATGGGGGCCGCGAAGGTCCACATCGTCGGCATCGGGGATGACGGCGTCGAGGGAATGACGGCCCAGGCTCGCCGGGTGCTGGAAGGGGCCGACGTGCTCCTCGGGCCCGAGTCGTGCGCGGCCCTCCTGCCCGCGGCGCTCGCCGCGCGGCTCGAGACCACGGCCACGCTCGAGGAGCTCTGCGAGAAGGTCGACGCGGCCGGATCGCGGCGGCTCGTCGTGCTCGCCTCGGGCGATCCGCTGTTCTACGGCACCGCCCGCTATGTGTGCGCGAAGCTCGGCAAGGACCGGTTCGAGGTGATGCCGCACGTCAGCAGCATGCAGCTGGCGTTCGCCCGCGTGAAGGAATCGTGGGAAGACGCGTTTCTCGCGAACCTCGCCGGCCAGTCGATCGAGCGGGTGATCGACCGGATCCGCACGACCGAGACGGCGGGCCTGTTTACGAGCGAACAGTGGCCGCCGGCGGCCGTGGCCAAGGCCCTGCTCGACGAGGGCATCGACTACTTCCAGGCCTACGTCTGCGAAAACCTCGGCTCGCCCGACGAGCGGGTGACGCAGGGGAGCCTCGCCGACATCGCCAAAGACTCGTTCGGCCCGCTCAACGTGATGATCCTCGTGCGCAAGGCGAAGGCCGCCGACACGCCGAGCCACGCCGGCACGCGGCTGTTTGGCAATCCCGACGAGTGCTTCCTCCAGTCGCGGCCCAAGCGCGGCCTGCTCACGCCGGCGGAGGTGCGGGCGCTCGCGCTCGCGGAGCTCTCGCTGCGGCCCGACAGCATCGTGTGGGACGTGGGCGCCGGCAGCGGGTCGGTGGGCCTCGAGGCGGCGCGGATCGCTGCGGCGGGCACGGTGCACGCGATCGAGATGGATCCCGACGACCACCGG
>JBJSZP010000453.1:0-1966 GCA_046090365.1 Planctomycetia bacterium | reverse complement strand
CTTGCAGCCCTCGAGGTAGAGCGGATCCTTCGTGGTGTCGGCACAGAAGTAGCTCTTGCCCGTCGCCGCCACGAAGCCCGTCACGCCGTTGTGCTCCGGACGGGCGTAGAGAATCCGGGCCTCGGCCTCCGGCTGCATCCCCTCGGCGAGCAGCGGCTCGAGTCGGCCGGTCTGCTGGTCGAGCAGCCGGATCTCCAGCACGTCGAACTGCAGGAGATCCTTGGCGTAGTGGATGATGTTGCTCTTCAGCAACTCGATCCGCTCCTGCACCGTCATGTCGGCGAGTTCCGACGGCGAGAGGTCGGCGAGGGTCTGGCCGGCCTGGTGGATCGCGGCCCGCTTCTGCTGCTCGAGGATGGTGTGGGTCACGTCACGGACCGCGGCGACGACGCGGCGCGTGCCGGCCTGAGGAGTCGCGAGCAGGTGCAGATAACGATTGTCCCGCGTGCGCAGCGTTGCCGCGACGACCTGCCCGCTGGCGAGCGCCGTCTCGAACGGCCGCTGGTCGGGGCCGACGACGTCCGGTTGCCCGAGGGCCGCAAAAAAACCGTGGCCCTCGGGGTTCCGAGGGCCACACCAGGTCGCGAAGCGTTCGTTCGACCAGCGGACGATCGTCACGTCGCCACCGGCCCCGGCATCGCTGCCGACATCCACCAGGGCGACGCCGTCGGGCAGCGCATCGAGGATCAGGGCCGGAGCTGGTTCGGACGCAGACGGAGAACTGCCCGCCACGCGGTCGAGAGGCACACCGTTTTCCGCCACCGATCACCCTCCATGCCGAGCGAAACACGCCTGCAAAAGTATAAATTCCGTGCGCTGCGTCGCCAAATGACCGCGGGCGTTGCCGCGGGTTCGGCCGTCCCTATACTCCTCTTGGCGTTTCCGCCACTTTGCCCCGAGGCCCACCAGTGACCGAGCCCGCCGCCGACGAGTCCTTCTTCACCCGGCATCAGTTCCTCATCTATCGGCTGTTCTCCCTCTCCGGCCTGATCCCGGTCGGGGCGTTCCTGGTGGTCCACCTGCTCACGAATGCCTCGGTGCTCGCCGGCCCGGGTACGTTCCAGTCGCGGGTCGACATGATCCACTCGCTCGGGCCGCTGCTGGTGCCGATCGAGTGGGCGTTCATCTTCCTCCCGATGCTGTTCCATGCGACCGTCGGCTTCGTGATCATCGCCGGCGGCCTGCCGAACGTCGGGTCGTATCCCTACGTCGGCAACGTCCGCTACACGCTCCAGCGGGCCACCGGCATGATCGCCTTCGCCTTCATCATCTGGCACGTGATCCAGCTCCACTGGCTCGGCGCGCCGCTCGGCGGCGGAAAGTTCGACCCGCACCATGCCTCGAGCTCCGCGGCGGTGGCGCTCCAGCCGATCGGGGTGGCGATCCTGTATGCGATCGGGATCCTCTCGGCGGTCTTCCACTTCGCCAACGGACTGTGGACGCTCGGCATCACCTGGGGCATGTGGACGAGTCCGGCCGCAATGCGCCGGGCCAGTTGGCTGAGCGTGGCCGTGGGCCTGCTGCTCGGCAGTGCGGGGCTCGGTGCGATCTACGGCATGCGGTCGGTGGACGTCGAGCAGGCAAAGGTCATCGAGAACCGGATGGACGATGTCAAGCGCATGCTCGAAGGCCAGGTGCTGGCGGAAGGCCCTGCGGTCCGGTCGCGCCCCGATTCGTCCGCGGTCGTTCCCGCGTCTTCGAGAGGAGGCTGAACCCATGGCCCAACCACGCGTTCTCGTCATCGGTGGCGGTCTGGCCGGGCTTTCGGCCACCATGCGGCTGGCGGAGCTCGGCGTCAACGTCGACCTCGTGAGCCTGGTGCCGGTGAAGCGGTCGCACAGCGTCTGTGCCCAGGGGGGCATCAACAGCGTCAACGCCCTCACCCGCCAGCAGGGCGACAGCGAGTGGAAGCACTTCGACGACACGGTCTACGGCGGCGACTTCCTGCAGCACCAGCCTCCCGTGA
>JBJSZP010000452.1:0-3836 GCA_046090365.1 Planctomycetia bacterium | reverse complement strand
AGTCGCATCGCTCGGCAGTTCGCCCTGCCCGACGCCGAGCGGGCCGAGCTCTGCAGCAAGGTGCTCGCCCTGGCCAAGGATCCGGCCGACCGCAAGAGCGTGCTCGAAGCCCTTCCGCGCTACCCGAGCCCCGCGACGCTGGCCGTGGCGGAGCAGGCCGCGACGTTCCCGGGCCTCGAGGCTGATGCGAAGGCCGCCGCCGCCGCGATCCGCGCCAAACTCCCCAAGTAGGACGGGCTTCAGTCTGTCATGCCCCTGTAGGAAAGGCGTCCCGCCTGTCCCTCCTCCCCCGGAGCCTGCCGTGTTCCGAACCACCCTCTTCTGTCTCACCGCGGCATGCAGTGCCACATGCCTCGCGGCCGACGTGGCGTTCGAGAAGCGGACGCTCAGCGAACGCTTCGTGGCCGAGGGCTGCGACGTGGCCGACTTCGACAAGGACGGCCACGTCGACATCACCGCGGGCAACATGATCTGGTACGGCCCGGATTTCGCGCGACAGACGGAATTCACGCCGCCGGCCAACAACCCCGACGGCCCCACCAAGACGCCCTACGACCCGGCGAAGGGCTACTCCGACTATTTTCTCGCTTATACGCACGACTTCACCGGCGACGGCTGGGCCGACATCCTCGTGTTTGGCTTGCCGGGCGAGGCGGCGCACTTGTTCGTCAACCCGCAGTCGAAGCCGGGACACTGGGCAAAGCACGCCATCTTCGACATGGCCGACGGCGAATCGCCCGACCTCAAGGACATCACCGGCGACGGCAAGCCCGAGCTGCTCGTGCATTCGGCGGGCCAACTTGGGTTCGTCGAGATCGACTGGTCGAAGCCGCTCGGCAAGGCCCGATTCCGGCCGGTCACGCCCAAGTCGCCTGAGAACGATAAGAAGTATTTCCGCTACACGCACGGCTTTGGCGCCGGCGACGTCAATGGCGACGGCCGGACGGATTTGCTCACGAAGGACGGCTGGTTCGAGCAGCCGGCGGACATCTCCACGGACACGATCTGGCCCTTCCATCCGGGGCCCTTTGGTCCGCCGAATGCGCCGCGGGGCGGCGCGCACATGTATGCCTACGACGTCAACGGCGACGGCCGTAACGATGTGATCACGAGCTACGATGCGCACGGCTTCGGCCTGGGCTGGTTCGAGCAGAACGCCGACGGCTCGTTCACCGAGCGAAAAATCATGGGTGCCGCCCCCGAGGAGAACGCCCAGGGGGCGAAGTTCAGCCAGCTCCACGCCCTGCGGCTCGTGGACATGAATGGCGACGGCCTGCTCGACATCGTGACGGGCAAGCGGCGCTGGGCCCACGGCATCAACGGCGACGCGGAGCCGAACGCGCCGCCGGTGCTCTACTGGTTTGAGCTCACGCGCGACGGCAAGGGGGGCGCGGCCTACGTTGCCCACCGGATCGACGACGACAGCGGCGTGGGAACGCAGGTGACCGTCGGGGATCTCGACAAGGACGGCAGGCCCGACGTGATCGTCGCCAACAAGCGGGGCGTGTTCGCATTCACGCAGCGTCGGGGGGGTTAGACTATCCGCGACAGGCTGAAGCCTGTCCTACTTTCGGGAGGTCATGCATGCGTTTCGTCGCTCTGTTCGTGGCACTCGTTTCCTCGGTGGTCGCTGCGGCCGACCCGTGGCTCGTGGTCGAGGGGGGCGACGGCCCCGGCAAGGGGAAGCACGTCGTGCTCGTGTCGGGCGACGAGGAATACCGCAGCGAGGAGGGGCTCACGCAGCTCGCGAAGATCCTCGCCAAGCGGCACGGGTTCACCTGCACGGTGCTGTATGCGATCGACCCCGCCACGGGCACGATCGACCCGATGAACCCGAAGAACATTCCCGGCCTCGAGGCCTTGCGGAAGGCCGACTTGATGGTGATCGCCACACGGTTCCGCAGCCTGCCCGACGGGCAGATGCGGGAGATCGACGCCTACCTCAAGGCGGGCAAGCCGGTGATCGGCCTGCGCACGGCAACGCACGCCTTCAACCTGCCGCCGGAGTCGCCCTTCGCCCGCTACGGCTGGAACTACAAGGGCGCCGATTTTCCCGAGGGCTTCGGCCGGCAGGTGCTCGGCGAGACTTGGATCAGTCACCATGGCCACCACGGGCACGAGAGCACCCGCGGCCTCGTGGCTCCGGAGGCGAAGGACCACCCGATCCTGCGGGGCATCAACGACGGCGACATCTGGGGGCCGACCGACGTCTACGGCGTGCGGCTGCCGCTCCCGGGCGACTCGCGGCCGCTCGTGCTCGGCAAGGTGCTCGAGGGGATGACGCCCGGCTCACCGGCGGTGACCGGCGACGACGCCAAGAAGAACGAGCCGATGATGCCGATCGCGTGGACGAAGACCTACGCCATCGACGGCGGGCCGAAGGGCCGCGTGTTCACCACGACGATGGGCTCGTCGACCGACCTGGCCTCCACCGGCCTGCGCCGGCTCGTCGTCAACGCCTGCTACTGGGCGCTCGGCCTCGAGGACAGGATCCCGCCGGCCGCAAACGTGGAACTCGTCGGCACGTACGAGCCGACGCCGTTTGGGTTCAAGGGCCACAAGCCCGGTGTGAAACCTGCCGATTTGCAGTAGCCGCAGATTGGTAATCTGCGGCCGGGCACCGGGTGCAGATTGAACAATCTGCACCTACACCTTCCGGGCGAACCGCTGCGTCGCCGGGAACGAAAACATTCCCGGGTGGAGGATTTCCGCAAGGACTTCGAGCGAGTCGACGAGCCGCGGGCCGGGCCGATTCAAGAGGTGGTGGCCGTCCATCGCCCAGACGCGGCCCGCGCGGAATGCCCGCAGCATCTTCAGTCGGTTGCGGATCGCGGGCGTCTCCGCCTCCGCCACGATGCGGTCGACCGTGAACCCACAGGGCGAGAGCACGACGACGTCGGGATCGGCGGCGATGACGTCGTCCCACGTGATCCAGTGGGAGTGGTTGCCCGCCTTGCCGAGCACGTCGCGACCGCCGGCGAGCGCCACGAGTTCGGGCACCCAGTTGCCGGCCGCCATCGGCGGATCGAGCCACTCGATCATGGCCATACGCGCCGGCTCGGCATCCTGCCGACCGTCGCTTGGCCGACCTCCGTCGGCTGGTGCCGACCCGGGCCTCCGGCCCTGGTGCGCACTCGTGGCATCCGGAGGACAGGCTTCAGCCTGTCGTGCGTGGCCCTGTCTCTGCGCCGCCTGCACGCGGCAGGCCACCGACCGCACGCGGGCCCGCAGCCGCGCCACGAGCTCGCGGGCCTTGGCGAGCGTGCCCGTGGCCGCTCCCACGGCGAGGATGTCGGCATACACGTCGTCGAGCGTCGCGGGCGAGAGCTCGAGCACCCGTGTGGCCGCGTTCGACGTCGCGACGGCCGCCCGCACATCGTCCGCCGCGACCGCACACACGGCGCACGCGGCCTGCGTGAGGACGAGGTCGGGCGCGAGCCGGGCAAGCGCGTCGACATCGAGCGCGTAGAGGGCTGCCGCCCCACCAGTCTCGTTCATGGCCCGGCCCACCTGCTCGTGGATCTGCCGGCTCGAGGCCTCGGCGTCGATCCTGGGCGCTGTGAGGGCGGGCAGTGTCGCCACGTCGGGAGGCTCGTCGCATTCGTGCGACCGGCCCACGAGGGCCCGGCGGAGGCCGAGCGCCGCCACGATTTCCGTGGCCGCGGGGAGCAGGGAGACGATCCTGGGGGCGGTGGTTTCCATCGTGATTTCGGTAGGATTGTGCATCCGGAGGACGCAACCATGCTACAGCCTGCCCACGAGCACACGCCCGCCGAACGGCTCACCGAGGCCGCCCGCTACCACGATTACCGCTACGCCTCGAATCCGCTCGCCGA
>JBJSZP010000451.1:0-4511 GCA_046090365.1 Planctomycetia bacterium | reverse complement strand
CTCGACGACGTAGATCTTCGCCGCCGCCGCCCGCGTGACCGGATCGGCCCCGGTCGCGAGCGAGAGTGCCGGCACGACGCCCGCGGCGGCGGCGGCCAGGCCGGCGGCGATCAGGATCGCGGTTCCCGCCCCGGCCAGCCGCGTCCTTCGCATGGCCCATGCCAGCCCGAGCGCCACCAGCGCCCAGCCGCCCACGATCGGATGCCAGGCCGTGGCGACGCCGCACAAGAGCCAGGCCGTGGCGAACCGGCCCCGCGCCCACTCTCCAACCGCGCCGAGCACGAACGCCCAGGCAAACACCTTCGCCTCGCAGCCGCCGAGCATCCATTCGCCCGCCATCGTCGTGTGCCGCAGGGCGAGCGAGAAGATCGCGGCGGCCGCCAGCCGCCCCCAGATCGTGGCGACGACCGGTGCGATCGCCCACACGAACCCGGCGGCCACGGCCAGCCAGCCAACGACCCGCCCCACCCACGCCGCCTGGTCGAGCGGAAGGGCCGCCGCCAGTGGGCCGAAGAGCAGGTAGAACACGCCGTGCGCGTCGGGCGTCTCCAGGAAAAAGTCGCCCGCGGCCCAGGCGGGATCGGCGGCGTGGCGGGCCTTCGTGAGGTACACGGCTTCGTTCACGTCGGGCGCGGGCCAGGCAGCGGCCGCCGCGAACACGAGTGCGACGAGCAATGTCTCCCCGAGCAAAAGGCCCGCGGGACTGGCCCGTGTGCCGGTGTCGCTTTCGCCCGCCATGTGCCGCACCTATAACGAGGCCGTTTCGTCGAGGCCCCTTCCTCCGAGCAGGATACCACCGATGCCCGCCGCGCCCGATTCCGCCTTCCGTTCCCGCGGCGCCGCGCTGCGTCGGCTCGCGACCGAGGGCACGTTTGCGATTCCGGGCGCGCCGCTCGCGCTCGCCGCCAAGCTCATCGAGCGCGAGGGCTTCGGCGCGATCTATCTCTCCGGCGCCGCGTTCTCCGCCGGAATTCTCGGCGTGCCCGACATCGGCATCCTCACGCTCGACCAGCTCGTGGCCCAGACGCGGCTCCTCGCCCCGGCGGTCGAGATCCCGCTCGTCGTCGACGCCGACACGGGGTTCGGCGGTCCGGACGCGGTGACGGACTGCGTCCGGCGGCTCGAAGAAGCGGGGGCGGCGGCGATCCAGCTCGAGGATCAGCGGCGGCCGAAGCGGTGCGGCCACCTGCCGGGCAAGGAACTCGTCGAGCCTGACGAGATGACGGCCAAGATCGCCGCCGCATGCGCCGCCCGCCGCGACCCGGCGACGGTGATCATCGGGAGGAGCGACGCCCGGGGAGTGACGACCCTCGACGACTGCATCGCCCGCCTCCATGCCTACCGCAGTGCCGGGGCCGACTGGCTGTTCCCCGAGGCGCTCACCACCCGCGCGGAGTTTGCCCGGGTGGGCCGCGAGTTCTCCGGCACGCCGCTCGTGGCCAACATGACGGAATTCGGCACGAGCCCCCTGCTCACGCTCGACGAGCTTTCCGACCTCGGATTCGCGGCCGTGCTGTATCCCGTCACGCTCCTGCGGTTGGCGATGAAGGCGATCGAGGCCGGCCTCGGCCTGATCGCCGACGAGGGCACGCAGGCCGGGCTGCTCGACCTGATGCAGTCACGCGAGGAACTCTACGATCTGCTCGACTACGACCCGAAGCACCCCGAGCGCCACCTCCCCGCGGCGACCTGAAGACCAGATTTGGGATAAGGCACGCACGCATCACGATGAGCACCCCCGCACCCTCGTCCGCCCCGGATGCCTTCGCCCGCGGCCTGGCCGGCGTCGTGGCCGGCCGCACCGCGATCTGCTCGCTGGAGGGCGACCTCCGCTACCGCGGCTACGCGATCGAGCCGCTCGCCCGGGCCGGCGACTTCGAGGAGGTGGCCTTCCTGCTGCTGCATGGCGAGCTGCCCTCGCGCGCCCAGCGCGACGCCTTCGCTGCGCGGATCAACGCCGCGGCTCGGGCGCTCGATCCGGCCCTCGTCGACTGCCTGGCCCGGCTGGCGGCCGCCCGCCCCGATGCATCGCCGATGGACGCGCTGCGCACCGGCGTGAGCCTCCTCGGGCAGGTCGAGCGCGACCAGATCCCCGGCCCCCGCGACGCGCTGCTCGCCCAGGCCGAGCGGCTCCTCGGCCAGGTGCCCGCCATGCTCGCCGCCTGGATGGATCTTTCGGCCGGCCGGCCCGTGGCACCGTGGCCCGCGGGCCCGCTCGCCGCGGCCCTCCTCCAGCGGCTCACCGGCCGCACGCCCCCGCCCGACCACGCGGCCATCTTCGGCACGACGCTCGTCCTGTATGCGGAGCATGAGTTCAACGCCTCCACGTTCACGGCCCGCACGATCGTGTCCACCGGCTCCGACATGCACTCCGGCATCGTGGGCGCGATCGGGGCCCTCAAGGGCCCGCTCCACGGCGGCGCCAACGAGCAGGTGCTGGAGGTGCTGTCGGCGATCGGCTCGGCCGAGCGGGCTGAAGCCTGGCTCAGGGAGCAGTTCGCCGCGAAACGGGTGGTGATGGGATTCGGCCACCGCGTCTACAAGCAGGGCGACGTGCGGGCGAAACTCCTGGGTGCGATGTGCCGCGACCTGGCCCGCGGCACCGCGGCCGAGTCGCTCGACCATCTGGCCGATCGCGTGGAGGCGATCATGCTCGAGCACAAGGGGCTCAAGCCCAATCTCGACTGGCCCGCCGCGCGGGTCTACCACGCCCTCGGCCTGCCGATCTCGGTATTCACGCCGATCTTCGTGGTGGCCCGGATGAGCGGCTGGACGGCGCACATCATCGAGCAGATCGGCGACAACCGGCTGATCCGCCCGCTCTCGCTCTACGCCGGCCCCGCCCCGCGCGACTACGTCGCGCTGGACAGGCGAGACGCCCGTCCCACGTAGGACAGCCGTCCTGGCTGTCCACGCAGTTCGAATGCGGACGGTATCTACGGCGTGGCGGCCGCCTGGCCGACGGCCGGCGCGAGCGCCGCACTCGCCTGCGGCTCCGCGACCGCCTCGACGACCGCCTGCACGGTGACGCTCGGCACGGCGCCCTCGCCCAGGTCGGTGGAGATCTTCAGCTGCCGCTCGATCTTGCCGGTCGCGTCGCCCGCCTGGAACGTGACCGGGAGGATATGCACCGTCGCCGGCGTGTCTTTCGTGGGGCACGAGAGGCAGCCGTCGGAGCAGGTGACGCCCGTCACGCAGAACGGACGGTTCGCCCGCACGACGACGTTTTTCGTGACCGACCTGCCCGGCTGCACGGCCCCGAGGGCGAGGAGTTGCGGGCTCACGGTCACCTCGGCGACGACCCGGCCCTCCACGTCCATCGGGATCTGGGCCGCCTTCGGATCGTTGGTCACGAGGATCAACTGCCCCTTCACGTAGCCGGCGGGCGTCTCGGGCTTGAGCCGCACGCTGAGGTCGTAGGCCGACTGGCTCGGCGTGTGCGTGGGCTTCGACAGCTGCACCTCGAAGTTGGGGTTCACGCTCCGCACGTCCTTGATCTCCCAGGGCGTGGAGCCGACGTGCGTCACGCGCACGCTCCGCGACGCCCCCTTGCCGAGGTCGACGTTGCCGAGATCCACGAACGGCGGGTCGAACGTCACGTCGCCACGGATGTTTCCCGCGACGCGCAGCTGCACCTCTGCGAAGAACGGCTTGTCGAACGTCACGGTGAGCGTCGCCCCGTGCTGCCCGAGAAACGTCCGCGTGTTGAACTTGGCGACGATGTCGCTCGTCTCGTGCGTCTTGAGGTCGCGCTTCGTGATCTCCGGCGACGTGCAGCCGCAGCTCGTGCGCACGCCGACGACGTGCACGTCTTCCTTGTAGAGGTTGCGGAACGTGAACCGGAATTCCGTCTTCGACCCGCGGGCCACGGTGCCGAAGTTGTGGTTCGTGACGGAAAACATCTTCTGCGCCCAGTCGCTCGCCTGGGAGGCCTCGGCTGCGAACGCCACCATGCAGGCGGCTGCGGCGAGAAGACGGACGGCTGGGCCGACCGAGCGGGAGGCGACCATGAGAGCAGCTCCTCGGGCCGCCCTGGCGGCCTGGCTGAACCGAGAGAACGACTGAACAAAGACTACGGAGGCCATGGAAGGGGCGTCAAATGCGGGGTGATGGAAGGGCGGAGGGAGCCCGCCCGAGACGATCCAAGTATCCCGCGCCGGCAACTGTCGGGCGGCATCTCCGCGGCCCAAAACCGCGAAAATTCAGGCCGCTGCCCAACACGACCGATACACCCCGTGAAGTTTCCTACAATGGAAAAGTCCGCCGGACAGCCCGGCCCGTGGCCAGCGTGGCCCCGGGGGAGCGCCGGCGGAACTGGCAGTCCACACATACGGGGGCGTACCGGTATCGACCGGATGGCAAGAGGTTCAGATTGCGTGTCGTGGTTGGTCGGCTGGCCACGTTAAAAGTCGACCAAGCTTCAATTGCCGAAGCTCAGTTTTCTCTGGCTGCTTAACTAAGCAACCCCGAGCGATGGCCCCAGTCGGAAGGGCCTCCCAATCGGTCGCCAA
>JBJSZP010000450.1:0-587 GCA_046090365.1 Planctomycetia bacterium | reverse complement strand
TGCCGCCGACACCGCCGCCTCGATGGCGGGCTCCGACCACCTCTACGCGATCGTCGCCGACGGCGGCCGCCAGTATCGCGTGATGGAGGGCCAGGAGATCGAGATCGACTTCCGCCACCTGCCCGCGGGCAGCGAGATCGTATTCGACGAGGTGCTCGCCGTGAGCGAGGCCGGCAAGCTCAAGCTCGGCAAGCCCACGGTGAAGGGCGCGAAGGTGAAGGGCGAGGTGCTCGGCCTCGTGCAGGGCGACAAGCTCTTCGTGCAAAAGTTTCGCCGCCGCAAGAACTACCGCCGCCGCACGGGCCACCGCTCGGTCGGCACGAAGGTCCGCATCGCCTCGATCTCCGCGTAACGTCGTGGGGCAAGCGTCCCGCTTGCCGGTCAACTCAGCTGCGCCGGCTCGGGGTTGCCCCGTACCACCTCGCCGGACGTTCGGCTGGTTGAGCGCGCGCCGGCTCGTGACTGCCCAGACCCTCTCGCCGGACGTTCGCCTCAGCCCTCCAGGCTTCGGCTCTCTGCATGTCCGCTTCGCTTTCGCCATCCATGGCTTCGCTCGCTCCCATAGCCCGCTCGAGGGCATGGGCAGC
>JBJSZP010000449.1:0-840 GCA_046090365.1 Planctomycetia bacterium | reverse complement strand
GACCGCCGGCTACGCGACCGGCATCTTCGGCAAGTGGCACCTCGGCGACGAAGACGCCTACCAGCCGGGGAAGCGGGGGTTCGACCGCGTGTTCATCCACGGCGGCGGCGGGATCGGCCAATCGTTTCCCGGCAGCTGCGGCGACGCACCGGGCAACACCTACTTCGATCCCATGATCCGCAGCGACGGCACGTTTGTGAAGACGAAAGGCTACTGCACCGACGTGTTTTTCAGCGCGGCGCTCGACTGGATCGACGACCGCCGCTCGCAGGAAGAGCCTTTCTTCTGCTACCTGGCCACGAACGCCCCGCACGATCCATACGACTGTCCGCCGGGCTCCGACGTGCCGTATCTCGCGAAGCTCGAGGCGGCCGGGATCGCCGACGCGAAGCAGCGGGCGCAAATCGCGAGGTTCTACGGCATGATCGAGAACATCGACACGAACCTCGGGCGGCTCTTTGCGAAGCTCGACGAGTGGGGCCTGGCGGAAGACACGCTCGTCGTGTTCACCACCGACAACGGCACGTCGGCCGGCCAGCGCGTGTTCAATGCCGGCATGCGGGGCCAGAAGGTTTCCCCGTATCGCGGTGGCACACGGGTGCCGAGTTTTTGGCGCTGGAAAGGCAACCTGCCGGCGGGCATGGACGTGGCCTCGCTCCTGGCCCACATCGATGTGTTGCCCACGCTCTGCGAGATTGTGGGCGTGAGCATTCCGGAGGACGTCGCCGGGAAGATCGAGGGCCGGAGTTTCGCGGCCCTCTTGCGCGGCGCGCGGATCGCCTGGCCCGACCGGCCGCTCGTGACGCACGTCGGCCGCTGGGACCGCGGCAAGGCGGCCGA
>JBJSZP010000448.1:0-6232 GCA_046090365.1 Planctomycetia bacterium | reverse complement strand
TTGAAATCCATGTCGCCGTAGTGGTCCTCGTCGCCGATGATGTCGGTGAGCAGGGTCCAGCGGTCCTCGCTCTCCTTGACCAGGCCGACGGAGATGCCCGCCACCGGATGGGAGATCGGCACGCCGGCGGCCATCAGGCCGAGGGTGGCCCCGCAGACGCTCGCCATCGAGCTCGAGCCGTTCGACTCGAGGATGTCGGAGATCACGCGGATCGTGTAGGGGAAGACGTCGGGATCGGGGAGCACGGGCTTCACGCTCCGCTCGGCGAGCGCGCCGTGTCCCATCTCTCGCCGGCCCGGCCCGCGGATCGGCCGCACCTCGCCCACCGAGTAGGAGGGGAAGTAGTAGTCGAGCATGAACTTCTTCGAATACTCGTCGATCAGGCCGTCCACCCGCTGCTCGTCCTTGCCGGTGCCGAGCGTGATGGTGATCAGGGCCTGGGTCTCGCCGCGCTGGAAGAGCGCCGAGCCGTGGACCCGCGGCAGCACGTCCACCTCGCAGTGCAGCGGCCGGAGCGACTTCGAGTCGCGGCCGTCGGGCCGCTTGCCCTCGAGGATCAGCTCCCGGATCGCCTTCTCCTGCAGGTCGTGCCAGACGTGGCTGAAGTCGGACTCGCTCACGCCCCCGGCCGCCCCGGGCTTGAAGTTGAACTCCTGCTCGGCCGGCGCCACCTCGGCCTTGGCCCGCTCCTTGAGCGCCTTGACGGCGTTGTTGCGGTCCTGCTTGCCCATGATGGCACAGGCCGCCTTGAGCTCGGCGTAGTACTGCCGGGTGATCCGCTCGGTGAGGGCTGAGTAGTCGGCCAGCACGTATTCCTTCTTCGGCTTGCCCGCCTTCGCGACGAGCTCCTCCTGCATCTCGCAGATGATCCGGATGATGCGGTGGCACTCCTCGAGCGCCTCGAGCATGCGGTCCTCGGGCATCTCACGGGCGAAGCCCTCGATCATCAGGATCGCCGACTTGCTGCCCGAGACGACGAGGTCGAGGTCGCTCTCCTCGAGCTGGTCGATCGTGGGGAAGGGGACGAACCGGCCGTCGATCTGCGCCAGCCGCACGCTGCCGAGCGGCCCGCGGAACGGCAGCTGCGAGATGCTGAGCGCCGCTGAGGCGCCGTTCATGGCGAGGACGTCGGCGTCGTTCTGCTTGTCGCTCGAGAGCACCGACGCCTGGATCTGGACCTCGTCGTAGAAGCCGTCCGGGAACAGCGGCCGGATGGGCCGGTCCATGAGGCGGCTCGTGAGCGTCTCCGTCATCGTGGGCCGCCCCTCGCGCTTGAGGAAGCCGCCGGGAAACTTGCCGGCCGCGGCCGACCGCTCGCGGTAGTCGCAGGTGAGCGGGAAAAAATCGATTCCCGGGCGGGGCGCGCCGGTGGCGGCAGCCACGAGCACCGTCGTGTCGCCGTAGCTCACCAGCACGCTGCCGGCGGCCTGCTTGGCGAAGAAACCCGTTTCCATGGCGAGCACCTGGCCGCCGATCGTGCGTTCAACTCGTACCTTCATGATTGCTTCTCTTTCCTTCCCTTCGTGTCCGGCCACAGCGGGCCGAACGAGCCTTCAGTCAAAACCCAAATGCATTGAAACCTGGTCGCGAGGACCGTCCTCGGGCCGCGGGAAACACTCCCGCTCCCGGACCGACGCCGCCCTGCATCCTCCCAGCCGATCGCGGCGGGAGCAGGACGGCGGACATTACTTGCGGATCTCCAACCGCTTGATCACGTCGAGATACCGCTGCGGCGCGACGCGCTTCAGATAGTCGAGCAGCCGACGCCGCCGGCTCACCATCATGAGCAGGCCTCGGCGGCTCGCGTGATCCTTCGTGTGCTTCTTGAAGTGGTCGGTGAGGTGCGCGATGCGCCCCGAGAGGAGGGCGATCTGAACCTCGGCGGACCCGGTGTCCGCGGTGCCGCGGCGATAGGTGCCGATCAGTTCCTTCTTGCGATCTTTTGTCAGCATCAGCCGTGTTTCCGCCCCACGGAGGGGCGGCCTGGAGAGTGGGCGGGTGTCGGTTTTTGTGAAAACCAGAGTCTACCGAGCGGCCGTCGCCCTGCAACAGAGGGCGGTTTGGCGGCGGGCCCTGCGGGGATTCGCCGCGGGCCGCTCAGCCGTCGCCGTCGGCGCCCTGCACGACGATCACCCCGCCCGGCCGCCGCCCGCCCGGCGGGTGGTGCACGACGTTCCACGCCAGCCCCAACCGCTCCATGGCCAGGATCGCCCAGTAGGTGACGTCGACCTCCCACCACTTGTGGCCGTGCTTGGCCATCCGCTGGTAGGCGTGGTGGTTGTTGTGCCAGCCCTCACCGAACGCGAGCAGGCCGACCCACCACAGATTCCGCGAGTCGTCGGTCGTCTCGTAGTTGCGGTAGCCCCACATGTGGGTCGCCGAGTTCACGAGCCACGTGACGTGGAACACGATCACCATCCGCACGGCGAGGCCCCAGATGAGCCACGACACGCCGGTGAACGGTCCGTACAGCAGCCAGCCGGAGCCGAGCAGCAGGCCGCCGACGAGCAGGTGCCAGAGGATGAACGTGTTGTGCAGGAAGAGGATCGCCGGATCGCGCTCGAGGTCGGGGGCCCACCGCTTCACGTGGGCGGCGAGCTCCTCCGCCGAGTGCCGCGGAAACATCCACAGCATGTGCGCCCAGAACCCGCCCTCGCGGGGCGTGTGAGGATCGCCTTCCTCGTCGCTGAAGGCATGATGCTTGCGGTGGTTGGCTACCCAGTCGATGGCCGAGCCCTCGCCCGAGATCCCACCGAGGAAGGCGTAGAACACCTTCACCGGCCGCCACGTGGAGAAACTGCCGTGCGTCAGCAGGCGATGGTAGCCCAGGCACACGCCGAGGCTGCCGGTGATGTAATAGAGCACGAGGCAGATCGCGAGCCCCGACCAGGTGAAGCAGAACGGTGCCGCGAGCGCCGCGAGATGGATTCCGCCGATCCACAGTGCGGTGGGCCAGGCGATGTCGAACGACGCGCCTGTCAGATGCGCCCGTCCGTCGCGACGCGGCTCCTTCTCGTGCCGCGCGATCGGGCGGCGCGGTGCAGCGTCGTCGGCGACACGATCGAGAACGTCACACGGAGCGGAGACTGTGGCCATGGGGTTCCTTTCCTCGGGGCTCGGGCGTCGTTCACACGGACGACCGTGACACCACTCTGACGATTTTCGGCATTTTCGCCACCCAGGCCCGGTCAGCGACCGGTCGGCGCCGCGTCAAGAATGCGTCAAAAAGCGCTGTCGGTCGGAAGGACGGAAATCAGCCACCCCGTCGCGGCCGACGCTGGCACCGGCGGTCGACCAGCGGGCGACAGGAGCCAGGCCAACCGCATGGGAGGCACGGCGGCGACCGGCTCCTCGAGCAGCGTCAGCCCCTGCGACACGACCAGCCCGCTCCCCGGCCCCGCGGGGGCGCGGAGGTGGAGCCCATCGGCATCGACGACGACCCGACAGGCGAGCCTGTCGAAACGCCGCAGGGATTCTCCGCCCAACGCCCGATAGGCCGGCCCGGGTCGGCAGCCCAGGCTGCTCACCAGGTCGTCGAGCAAATCTTGCGCGATCACGCCATCAGCCGCCGTGAATTCGAGATCACACCGCTCCACGCGACTCGCCGCGAACTCGAGCGCCGCGACGGTGAGCGTCGCCTCGCCCTGGAGTCGACGGCCGCCGCCGGGGCAGGCCGACGCGAGGTCGACGCGGTCGATCGCCCCCGCAGCCTTGCCGGCCCAGCGACCTGCATCTCGCACGGCCTGCAGCGTGCCGCGCAGGACGGCGCGTGGGCCGAGCGCATCGGCCCACGTGGTATTCCCGGCGGTCACCGCCGCCACGATCGACGCGGGCACTGCCGCCTCGAGCGTCGCCTCGACGGCCAAGCCCTCATCGCCAAGCCGCACCCTGATCTCGTCCGGCGTCGCCGGCTCGCGGCGCAATCGCACCGCCCGCGCGTCGCCCGCCGCGACGCATTCACCATGCCAGCCTCCGGCCTCGACAGCGTCTCCGCCTTCCGGCAGCCACGCCACCTCGGCCACGTCAACGACCCACGACCGCGGAAACCTCGCCGCGCGCCGGAGCCACTCCCCGGCCAATTCGGCGAGCACGCGGGCAGCGGCCGGCGAACACTCGACGCGGGACACGCGCAGGCGGATTTCCGCGGCCGCGGCCTCCACCTCGACGTCAGGCACCACGAGCGTGTCGCCGACGGTCACGCCCGCGAGACGCATCACGCCCGGTCGCGGGTGCGTGACGCTGCCGATCGCCACGGGCATGCCGAGATGCGCAGCGGCCTCGCGTGCGATCGCGGCCACGTGGCCCGCCGACTGCCTCCACCATGCGGCCGCCGCCAGGCCGGCGCAGGGCAGCAGGGCGGCCGCCACGAAGAGCAGCCGCACGACGCGTCGCCGAGCCACCGACTGTTCGATGAACATCCGTGTTCACCTCCGGAGACAAAAGCCCGCTTCAGCGGGCGCGGGCCAGATCGTGATACAGCCGATACCGGGCCTGCATCTCCTCGACGCTGTCGCCGCCGAACTTGTCGACGAGCGCGGCGGCCACCTCGAACGCCACCACGTTCTCCACGATCACGCTCGCCGCGCTCACGGCGCACACGTCGCTCCGCTCGTAGGCCGCCTCCTCGGGCTGCTTCGTCCGCAGGTTCACCGAGCCGAGGGGCTTGCGGAGCGTGCTGATCGGCTTCATCGCGGCCCTGACCACGAGCGGCTGGCCGTTGGTCATGCCGGCCTCGAGCCCGCCGGCGTTATTGGTGGGCCGCGTGAACCCGAGCGTCGCCGAATCGCGCCCGCCGGCGTCATAGCCGATCGCGTCGTGCACCTGCGATCCGCGGCGCCGGGCTGCCTCGAACCCCAGCCCGATCTCCACCCCCTTGATCGCCTGCACGGCCATCACCGCCTGCGCGAGCCGGCCGTCGAGCTTGCGGTCCCACTGGGCGTGCGTGCCGAGCCCGATCGGCAGGCCGTCGACCCGCACTTCGACCACCCCGCCGAGCGTGTCGCCCTCCTTTCCGACGCGGTCGATGAGCGCGGTCACCTCCGTGTCGCGCTCGGGGTGGAGCGAGTACACGGCACTCGAGTCGCGAAGGCCGCGCAGATCGGAGAGCGAGCCCGCCCGGTCACCGAGCCTGATCTCGCCGAGCTCCGTCACCCATCCCGCCACGTCGATGCCGAACACGGCGAGCAGCTGCCGGGCGAGCGCGCCCGCGGCGACCCGGGCGGCCGTCTCGCGGGCGCTGGCGCGTTCAAGCACCGCCCGCACGCCGCCGAGATGCTTGATGGCCCCGGGGAGATCGGCATGGCCGGGCCGCGGGCGGTCGACGTCGTCGAGCTTCTCGAGCTTGGCGTCCTTGTTGATCACCTCGAGGGCGAGCGGACTGCCGAGCGTGACCCCGCGCCACAGCCCCGAGAGGAACGTCACCGAGTCGGTCTCGATCCGTTGCCGGCCGCCGCGGCCGTAGCCCCCCTGCCGCCGCACGAGCTCGGCGTCGATCGCGGCCTTGTCGACCGTGAGGCCGGCTGGAAAGCCGTCGACGAGGGCGACGAGGGCGGGGCCGTGGGATTCGCCGGCGGTCCAGTAGCGGAGCATGGGGTGGGGGCTCGGGGGCTGTCTCCCAGAGTCTAGTTGGCGATTTCGGCCGGCCCTAGAGCACCTCGAATCGCGAGAACTGTGCCGTGAGACAGGCTTCAGCCTGTCTCGGTTCTCGGTTGCGCGCCGGCTCGGGGTTGCCCCTACCATCTCGCCGGACGCTCGCTACGGCCTCCTTCATCTCGCCTCTCCCTCTGGGAGAGGCCGGCCGCAGGCCGGGTGAGGGTGCCTTTCGCGGCGCAACTAAAGCACCCTCAACCCCGCCCTCTCCCAGAGGGAGAGTGAGAAGAGGGGCAACCCCGCGCCTCCCCTTTCCAGTTGAGGAGGCTTCGTGCTCCCCGTGTCCCGGAGCAGGCGTATGCAGGCAAGCGAAGCCATGGATGGCGGAGCGCAGGCAGGTCCGAGCGAGCGGAGGCCAGGATGGCCGTAGCGAGCGTCCGGCGAGATGGTAGGGGCAACCCCGAGCCGGCGCGCAACCGAGAACCGAGACAGGCCGAAGCCTGTCTCACGGCACAGTTCTCGCGATTCGAGGTGCTCTAGGGCCGGCCGAAATCGCCAACTAGACTCTGGGAGACAGCCTTCGAGCCCCCCCACCCCATGCTCCGCTACTGGACCGCCGGCGAATCCCACGGCCCCGCCCTCG
>JBJSZP010000447.1:0-9137 GCA_046090365.1 Planctomycetia bacterium | reverse complement strand
TCGACGCCGGCATAGAGCGGCCGCGCGGCGCTCGCGAGCGGCAGCCATGCGGCACGGTCTGTCGGGGCGGCCGTCACTGGTCGGCCGGCAGGCGGTCGATCTGCACCGCGGGCGTGGGGCTCGTGCAGGCCTGCATAAATGCCACGAGGTCGGCCTTTTCCTGCGCCGAGAGCTTGAGCGGCCGGATCTTGTCGCTCAGGTGCGGATTCGCATGGCCGCCCTTGTCGTACCACTCGACCACCTCCTCGAGCGTGGCGAGCGAGCCGTCGTGCATGTAAGGAGCGGTGAGGGCGGCGTTGCGCACCGTTGGGGTCTTGAAGGCGCCCGTGTCCTTCACGTCCTTCGTGACAGTGAACCGGCCGAGATCGGGCTCCGGCTTGTCCATGCCGACGCCCAGATTGTGGAACTTCTCGTCAGCGAGGTTCGCCCCGACGTGGCAGGCGGTGCAGTTGCCCTTCTCGGTGAAGAAGATGTCCCGGCCGCGGATCGCCTCCGGCGACATCGGGTTCGCCTCGACGGCGGCCTTCACCTCGGCGTAGCGCTTGGCGAGGTCGGCGTCGTCGGCGATGTCGTCCGGGTCGAGGCCGGCGAACGACCGCATCTGCTCGTGGTAGTCGTACGGAGACGGGGCCGTCACGATCGACCGCTCGAAGGCCGCGATCGCCTGGCCGACCCGCTCGATCGAGACTTCGCCGAAGATCTTCTCGAACTGCTTCTTGTAGACGGGAATCTCGCCGAGCCGCTTCACGACGCCCTCGTGCGTGAATCCCATTTCGATGGGATTGGCGATCGGGCCGATCGCCTGTGCCTCGAGGGAGTCGGCCCGTCCGTCCCAGAACTGGGGACCTGAGAGGATGCGGTTGAACGACACGGGAGAGTTGCGGCCGCCGAGCTGGCCGCGGATCCCCACGCCCGTCTTCGTGTGGGCCGTGTAGCCCATCGAGGGATCGTGGCAGCTCGCGCAGCTCACGGTCGAGTCGGCGGAGAGCCGCTTGTCGAAATACAGCTGCCGGCCGAGCTCGATCTTGGCCCGCGTGAGCGGATTCTTGTCGAGGCCGGTGATCTGCGCGGCGCCCTGCGAGAGCCCGAGCGGCAGCACCGGCTCGAGCTCGACGAAGTTCTTCGGGTCGGCAAGCCAGGCATCGATCTCGGCAAGCGTGATCGGGCCGGTGCCCGGCACGCCGGCGGTGAGGCTTGCGTCGCCGAGCATCACCTTCTCGCGGGGCCCGCCGGCCGCCGGGGTGTCGATCGATCGGCCGGCTTCGGCGATCGCCTTGTCGGCCTCCGACTTCGCGGCGTCGGCCTTCGCCGTGGCGGCGGCAGCGGCGGCGATCGCCTGGTCGGCGGCCGCGGCCGGGGCATTCGTCGCCGGAGCGAGGTCGATCGTCTCCACCTCGACCACCTTTTCCTTGGCCGGCGGCGCGGAGGGCGCACAGCCGACGAGCGGCAGCACGGAGAGAACGGCGGTGATGGAGACGCTGCGGACGAAGGTGGCGGGCGATGGCATGGTGGGTTCCCTTTTGGATCAGGACGCGATCGGTCGGAAGGCCTCGATCGCCGCCAGGCATTTTAGACGGTTTTCGAGCCGTGTGGAGCGGCTCTGGCAGGCTGATTTCCCGGGGCCGACGGGTGTTTACGGCCGTGCGGCTCGTGCCGATTCCGTGGAGTATGCTTTTCCGAAGGAGACGCGGCCGTGGTCGGAGCGAATGCGAACGAGGAGTTCGTCCAGGAATTCCTGGTCGAATCGACGGAAAATCTCGACCAGCTCGACCGCGACCTGATCGCCCTGGAGCAGGCGCCGGGCGACGAGGAACGGCTCGCGAGCATCTTTCGCACCGTCCACACGATCAAGGGCAACAGCGGGTTTTTCGGGTTCTCCAAGCTCGGTGCCCTGACGCACTCGGGTGAACACCTCCTCGGCCGGCTCCGCGACGGAAAGCTCCGGCTCGACGACCGCGTGACGGGGTCGCTGTATTCGATGGTCGATGCCGTGCGGGCGATCCTGCGCACGATCGAGACGACCGGGAGCGAGGGAGACCACGACTTCCGCGACCTCGCCCAGCGGCTCACGGCCGTGGCCGCAGGCGAACAGGTCGATGTGCCGCGCGCCCCGGCCACGGTCGCGCCAGCCGCCGAGGAAACGCCGCCCGCGGCCGAGCCTGCCACCGCGGCCTCGACACCCGCGGTGAATGAAGCAACGCCCGAGCCGACTGGAGCCCCTGCGAGTCCGGCCGCGTCTGCCGTGCCGACGCCGCCCGCCACCTCTGCGCCGGCCGCCGAGCGGTCCGCCGCGGAGAGCTCGATCCGCGTCGACGTTGGCCTCGTGGGCTCGATCCTCGACCTCGTCGGGGAGCTCGTCCTCGCCCGCAACGAGCTGCGGAGCATCGACACCGACGACCCAACCGTGCTCGCCGCGGCCCACCGGATCAACGCGGTGACCAACGCCCTCCAGGAGACGGCCGTCAAGACACGGCTCCAGCCGATCGAGAACGTGTTCAACAAGTTTCCGCGCACCGTCCGCGACCTGGCCGTGGCCTGCGGTAAGGAGGTGACGCTCTCGATCGACGGCGGCGACACGGAGCTCGACCGCACCCTCATCGAGAGCATCCGCGACCCGCTCACGCACCTCGTGCGGAACGCCGTCGACCACGGCATCGAGCCCCCCGACGTGCGCGTGGCCCGCGGGAAGCCGCCGGCGGGCTCACTCGCACTTCGCGCGTTCAACGAGAGCGGGCAGGTGACGATCGAGGTCGAAGACGACGGCGGCGGGATCGCCGTGGCGACCGTGCGGGACAAGGCCGTCGCCAAGGGGCTCGTCTCGGCCGAGCAGGCCGCGACGCTGCCCGACGAGCGGATCCTGCAGTTCATCTTCGAGCCGGGCTTCTCGACCGCCGCGACGGTCACGAGCGTATCGGGCCGCGGCGTCGGCATGGACGTCGTCAGGACCAACATCGAGGCGATCGGCGGCACCTTCGACCTCCACAGCCGGCCCGGCGTCGGCACGACGGTGCGGGTGCGGGTGCCGCTCACGCTCGCGATCATGCCGGCGCTCGTCGTGCGCGTCGCCAGCGAGCGGCTGGCGATCCCGCAGGCCGCCGTGCTCGAACTCGTGCCGCTGAAGTCCCCGGAGGATCGCGACGCGGCCCACGACTCGGCCCACGACTCGGCCCACGACCGGCCGCGGATCGAGGGGCTCGACGACGCGCCCGTGATCCGGCTGCGGGGCCGGCTCCTGCCGGTCGTGTTCCTCGACGAGTTCCTCGGCCTCCGCGACCGCTCCACGCGCCGCGCCGAGGGCACCGCGGTGATCGTGCGGATCGACGACCACGAGTTCGGCCTCGTGATCGACGGCGTGCGGCACGGCACGAGCACCGGCGTCGGCGAGGTGGCGAGCCTCTCAACGGTGGTCGTGAAGCCGATCGGCAGCCTGCTCGCCCAGATCGGGCTGTATGCCGGCGCCACGGTGCTCGGCGATGGAGGCGTCGTGCTGATCCTCGACCTGCGCGGGATTCTCCGGGCGGCCGACCTGCCCCCGGTGCGCGAGGCGGAGCGGACCGTCGCCGCCGCGGCCGCGAGCCTTGCCGATCGCTACCTCGTCTGCCGCACCGCCCGGGGCCGGCGGATCGCCCTGCCGCTCGAACAAATCACGCGGCTGGAAAACGTACCTGCCGCCCGCCTCGAGTCGCTCGGCGAGCGACAGGTCGTCCGCCGGGGCGACGCCTTTACCCCTGTGGTGGATGCCGATCGGCTGCTTGGTGGCGGCACCGCCACCCCCCTCGACACGCTCAACCTCGTGGTCTTCGGCGGCCCGGAGGGGCCCGTCGGCCTCGCGGTGGGCAGGATCCTCGACGTGTTGCCCGCGGAGTCGCCGCTCCAGCCGGGGCTCGCGGCTCCCGGGGTGTGCGGCACGCTCGCGCTCGGCGGCCTCGCCACCGAAGTGCTCGACCTCTCGCGGGGAATCCACTCGTGAGCCACTCCCACCCGCTTCAGGCCTGCGCGTTTCGCGCCGGCGGGCACTGCTTCGCCATCGAGTCGGACTGCGTCGCCGAAGTGCTCCGCACCGCGACCCTCACGCGCGTGCCGCTCGCCCCGGAGGCGATCGTGGGCCTCCTGCACCTGCGGGGCCGGATCGTGCCGGTGATCGACGTCTCGCGCCGGCTCGGCCTGCCGGCCGCGGCTGCCGACGCGCCCCGGACGAACCTCGTGATCCAGGTCGCCGATGACTGCTACAGCCTCCTCGTCGACGAGGTGCTCGACGTGCAGGCCATCGACCGCGATCGCATCGAACGGCCCACGGCCCAGGCGGGCACCTCCGCCACCGACGCGGTCACCGGCGTGTTTGCCGCCGAGAACCGGCTGATCCATATCCTCTCCCCCGAGCGGCTCGTGCAGCCGCTGCAGAAGCAACGATCCACCCCCTTCGTCAGGCATGGAGTCTCTCATGGCGGCTAGCCACGCGTCGAACTCGTCCCTTCTCTCCGGCTGGCTGTCGCTCCTGGGCAACCGGCTCCTTCTCGCACTCCTCGGGGTGTCGCTCATCCCGCTCGCACTCACCGGGTTCGCGATGTACAACTCGTCGTCGCAGGCGATCGAGGCGCAGGCCCTCAGCCAGCTCGAGACGGTGCGCACGATCACCGCCAAGGCCGTCGAGCGGTATTTCGAAGCGCAGCACAACCAGCTCCGCGTGGCCGCGGCCGACCGGATGACGGCCGACGCGATCAGGCAGTTCAAAGCCGCGGTCGCGCAGGCGGCCGACCCCCTCGACGACAAGGCCCTGGCGGGCGTCCGCCGGGAGCTCGAGGGCTTCTACACGGGCGACTTCGCCGCCGAGTTCCGCGCCCGCCGCAAGGAGGATGTCGATGCCCGGCCGTTCGCCGAAGCGCTCGATGACGACGCGGCGGTGCTCCAGGATCTCTACATCCGGCGCAACCCCAACCCGATCGGCTCGAAGCACCTCCTCGACGCGGCCGACGACGATTCGGTCTACACGAAGGCGCACGCTATCTTCCATCCGATCTTTCGCACGATGCTCGAGCGCTACGGCCTCTCCGACGTATTTCTGGTCGACACATCCGCCGGGAATGTCGTCTATTCCGTAGCCAAGGAGATCGACTTCGCGGCTCCGCTCCGCAGCGGGCCGCTCGCCGCGTCGAACCTCGCCAAGGCCTGCCAGGAGGCCGCGGCGGCCGGCCGACGCGATGCGGTGGCCTTCGGCCAGTTCGCCCGCTATCTCCCCTCATGCATGGCTCCGTCGAGCTTCATCGCCGCGCCGGTGTACGACGGCCGTGAGCTCGTGGGGGTGATCGCATTTCAACTCTCGATCGATCGGGCCGACGCGATCATCGGCGAGACGACGGGGATGGGGAAGACGGGCGAGACCTACGCCGTCGGTCCCGACCGGATGTTCCGCTCGAACTCGCGGTTCGCCCAGTCCCTCGGCGTCGAGACCACGATCATCGAGCCGAAGATCAAGGTCGACACGCTTCCCGTCCGTGCAGCCATCGACGAGGGCAAGGCGGGGACCGCGCTCACGACCGACTACCGGGGCGAACAAGTGCTCGCCTCGTGGACGCCCGTCACCGTCCACCGCGGCGATGCCGCGGGCACCGGGGCCGTCCGCTGGGCGCTCGTCTCGGAGATCGACGAGGCGGAGGTGCTCGGCCCCGTGAAACGGCTCCGCAGCTTCGCCCAGGGGATCTTCGGCGCCACCGCCCTCGGCGTGCTCGCGGTGTCGGCCGCGATCGCCCGCCGGCTCACGAGCGAGGCCCGCAGACAGGCGGCGCTCGTCGCGGGGATCGTCGACAACACGCATGCCCTGGCCAGCTCGTCGGAAGAGCTCACGAGCGTGAGCCAGCAGATGAGCGCGGCGGCGGAACAGACGACCGCCCAGGCAAACCTCGTGTCGGCCGCGGCCGAGCAGGTGAGCGGCAACGCCCGCGTCGTGTCGGGCTCGATCGAGAACCTCGTCACGAGCATCCACGACATCGCCCGCAACGCCCAGGCCGCGGCCACCACCGCGAAACAGGCCGTCGACATGGCCGGCACCACCTCGGCCACGATGAGCGCGTTGGGGCACTCGAGCACCGAGATCGGCAAGGTGGTGAAAGTGATCACGTCGATCGCCGAGCAGACCAATCTCTTGGCCTTGAACGCCACGATCGAGGCGGCCCGGGCCGGCGAGGCCGGCAAGGGCTTCGCCGTCGTCGCAAACGAAGTGAAGGAGCTCGCCCGCGAGACGGCGAAGGCCACGGAGGAGATCGGCGCGAAGATCGAGGCCATGCAGGGGGACACGCGACGGGCGGTGGCCGCGATCGCCGAGATCGAGAGCGTCATCGGGCGGATCGACGACCTGCAGACGAAGATCGCCGCGGCCGTCGAGGAGCAATCGGTGACCACGAGCGAGATCAGCCGCAACATCGGCGAGGCCACGACCGGCTCCACGGAGATCGCGGAAAACATCGTGCAGGTGGCCCAGGCCGCCCAGAGCACGGCCGAGGGCGCGTCGAACACGCAGCTCTCGTCGCAGGAGCTCGCCCGGATGGCCCAGGCCCTGCAACGGCTGGTCGACGAATACAAACGGTAGTCCCGATTGCGGAGGGCGGACGTGCGCGCACTGGTCGTCGACGACTCGCGGGCGAGCCGATCGATCGTGGCGCGCGTGCTCCGCGACCTGCGGTTCGACTGCGACGAGGCGGCCAATGGCGCCGAGGCGATCGACCGGCTCGCGGCCGGCCCGCGGCCCGACCTCGTCACGGTCAACTGGCACATGCCGGTGATGGACGGGATCGAACTCGTGCGGCGGCTGCGCGGACATCCGCGGCACCGCGACCTGCGGCTGCTCATGATCTCGACCGAGAGCGACCGGGGGCGGATCGAGTCGGCCCTCGCGGCGGGCGCCGACGACTTTGTGACCAAGCCGTTCACGGCCGAGGCGCTCGCCCGCAAGCTCGTGGGTCTCGGCGTGTGTAGCGCAGCCGAGATCGCCTCGACCGCCGCCCGCGGCCCGATCCGCGTGCTCATCGTCGACGACTCCTCCACGATCCGCAGCCTGCTCTCCGCGACGCTCGCGGCCGATCCCGACCTCGTCGTGGCGGGGGCCGCCGTGAACGGCCGGATGGCGGTCGAGATGGTGGCAGCGGGCCCGCCCGACGTCGTGCTGCTCGACGTCGAGATGCCCGTGCTCGACGGGATCTCCGCCCTGCGCGAGATCCGTCGGCTCGCGCCCAGGCTGCCGGTGATCATGTTCTCGAGCCTCACCGAGCGGGGCGCGAAGGCCACGGTCGATGCGCTGCTTGCCGGCGCCAACGACTACACCGCCAAGCCGGCGGGCCTCGATCCCGCCGAGGTGGCAGCGGTGATCCGCACCGACCTCGTGGCGAAGATCAATGCGCTCGTCCCGCGCGGACCGCGGCTCGACCGGCCGGCTGCCGCGGCGCCGGCGATCCCCAAGGCAGCCGGCGGACCGCGGGGCCCGGTGCAGGCGGTGGTGATCGGCGTGAGCACCGGCGGGCCGACGGCGCTCGCGGAGGTTCTGCCGGCGATCGCCGCCGAGGCAAAGGTGCCCGTCCTCATCGTGCAGCACATGCCCGCCTTCTTCACGGCGCAACTCGCCGAGCGGCTCGCCAAGATCTGCGGCCGCGACGTGCGCGAGGCCGCCGATGCGAGCCCGCTCACCGGCCGCGAGATCCTCCTCGCACCGGGCGGGCGGCACCTCGCCGTCGCCGGCGAGGCCGCCGCCCCGCGCGTCCGCCTCACCGACGACCCGCCGGAGCAGTCGTGCCGCCCTGCGGCCGACGTGCTCTTCCGCTCGGCGGCGAGAGTCTGGGGGCCGGGCGTGCTTGGCGTCGTGCTCACCGGAATGGGCCGCGACGGCGTGGCGGGCGCCCGGGCGATCGTCGAGGCCGGTGGGGCTGTGATCGCCCAGGACGAGTTCTCGAGCGTGGTCTGGGGGATGCCGGGCGAGGTGGCGAAGGCGGGCCTGGCCGACGCGGTGCTGCCGCTCTCGCAGATCGGCGTCGAGGTGGCGCTGCGGCTTGCGCGGCGCGGCCGATGAAGGTCAGCCCCGCCCAGTTCGCGTTCCTCCGCGACCTCCTGCGCCGCCGCACGGGCGTGGTGCTCGACGAGTCGAAGCAGTATCTCGTGGTCGCCCGGCTCCTGCCGATCGTGCGCCAGCGGTCGATCCCGAGCCTCGACACGCTCGTCGACCGGATCCGCACCACCGGCGACAAGGGCCTCGAGAAGGACGTGCTCAACGCGATGATGACGCACGAGACGTCGTTCTTTCGCGATAGAAGCCCGTTCGACACGCTCCGCGGGCTCGTCACCGAGATGATCCCGAAGCGGGCGGCACACAAGCAGCTCGTGATCTGGTCGGCCGCATGCTCCACCGGCCAGGAGCCCTACAGCATCGCGATGCTCTTGAACGACCACTTCCCCGAGCTCGTCGCCACCTGGCGGATCCGGATCATCGCCACCGACATCTCGGAGCCGGTGCTCGCCCGCGCCCGGGAGGGCGTGTTCAGCGACCTCGAGACCAACCGCGGCCTCACCCCCGACCTCCTTGCAAAACACTTCCGGCCGCTCCAGGGCAAATGGAGCATCGCCCAGCACTGCCGGCGGCTCGTCGAGTTTCGCCCGCTCAACCTCGTGGGCCCATGGCCGATGCTCCCGCCGTGCGACGTGATCTTCCTCCGCAACGTGATGCTGTATTTCGACGTGCCGACGCGCGCGGCCCTGGTGACGAAGATGCGCCGCGTGCTCAAGCCCGACGGCGCGCTCTTCCTCGGCGGCGCCGAAACGATGATCGGCATCGACACCGGCTACGAGCGGCTCGCCGGCAAAGGCTGCAGCTACTACCGCCCGAAGGGACGGGCGTAGGACAGGCGTCTCGCCTGTCTGGCCCAAGTGTTACGCGCCGGCTTCGGGCTCCCCATATCCCGTCGCCGGACGTTCACTGCGGCCCTCCAGGCCTCCGTTCACTCGACTCCGGCTGCGCTGCGCCATCCATGGCTGCGCTTGCCTGCATACGCCTGCTCCCGGGACACGGGGAGCCCGAAGCCTCCTCAACTGGAACGGGGAGGCGAGGGGTTGCCCCTACCATTGAGCCGGCGTGAGTCACCAGCGGAGCCATGGATGGC
>JBJSZP010000446.1:0-5249 GCA_046090365.1 Planctomycetia bacterium | reverse complement strand
CCCACGTCCTTGTGGCCGAAGAGGGCGAGCACGCGGCGGGCCTGCTTGTCGACCGCCTGCATCGACCGCAGGAGCGGCGTCTTCTTGTCGAGCGCCTCGCCCGTCCACGAGCAGAAGGCGGTGGGGATGCAGAGCGTGGTGCCGTTGGGATTGTCGAGGATGTAGGCCGGGCTCGTCGGATCCCAGGCGGTGTAGCCGCGGGCCTCGAAGGTGGCGCGGAGGCCGCCGGAGGGGAAGCTCGACGCATCGGGCTCGCCCTGGATCAGTTCCTTCCCGGAAAACTCGGCGATCGCATCGCCGTCGCCCGTCGGCGTGAGGAAGCTGTCGTGCTTCTCCGCGGTGAGGCCCGTGAGCGGATAGAACACGTGGGCATAGTGCGTGGCCCCCTTCTCGATCGCCCAGTCCTTCATGGCCAGCGCCACGGCGTCGGCGATGCCCGGGTCGATCGGCTTGCCCTGCTTGATCGTCGCCTGGAGAGCCTTGTAGACGCTCTTCGGCAGCCGATCCTTCATCACGGCGTCGCTGAACACGTTGGCGCCGAAGATCTCGCTCGTCGGCGTCTCGCGGAAGTTCCACGCATGACCGTTCGACTTGTAGCTGTTGATAGCGGCGACGGCACTGGCACGGGCGGTGGTCATGGATAGGTCCTTCTACGTTGTGGCACGCAGGATGCGGGCCGAAGAAAAGGGGGTGGCGGGATGGTTGACCGCACCACAGCCAGAAGGAAGATTTCTGCGGAGCGGGCAGACGCTACACGTCTGGTCGCAAGGTACCGGCGCGCCGAGGGCAGTTCAAGTAGCCGCCGGTAGCCGGCCTACCGCGAGACGGTGGCCCGCGGCTGGGGCCGCGCCGCCGGCCGCGCCGTGGTGCGCCGGGCGGCCTCGAGCGCCGTCTCGATGAACGGATCGGCCGCCGCCGCGCCCGCCGTGCCCACAAGGGCCACGCCGCCCACGGGCCGGGCCACCGTGTGCACCGCCAGGTGCGGCTCGACGCCGACGCCGCTGTAAGGATGGCCGTTGGGCGAGAAGAACTTCGCAGTCGTCAGCCGCATCCCCACGCCGGCCGAGTCCAGCGGAAAGATGCCCTGGATCGAGCCCTTGCCGTAGCTGCGGGTGCCCACGATCGTGCCGCGGCCGTGGTCGCGGATCGCGCCAGCGAAGATCTCGCTGGAGCTGGCCGACTCCCCGTCGATCACCACCACCAGCGGCATCCGCCAGGTGCCGGGGCGGCTGGCAGTGTAGTTGAAGTCTTCCTCGGGGCTGCGGCCGCGGGTGGCGACGACGAGGCCCCGCTCCAGGAACAGGTCGGCCACGTCGACGGCGGCGGAGAGCAGGCCGCCCGGATTGCCGCGCAGGTCGACCACCAGCGACCGCATCCCGGCCGCGTCGAGCCGGCGGAGCGCGGTCTCGAGGTCGGCGGCCGTGGTCTTCTGGAACGAGCTGATCTTGAGATACGCAATGCCGGCCGCCGGATCGAGCAGCTTCGCATCTTCGATGCTCGGCACCTCCACATGCTCGCGCCGCACCGTCACGGCCCGGGCCGGCGACGGGCCGCGGAGCACGGCGAGCGTCACGAGCGATCCCGGCGGGCCCTGGAGGAGCTGGGCGGCCTGATCGACGCCCATCCCGCCGAGCGGCTGCCCGCCGACGCCCACGAGGTGGTCGCCGGCGCGGAGGCCGGCCCGCTGGGCGGGGCTGCCCGGGATCACGTGCACGACGAGCAGGCCGTCGGCCGCCGACTTGAGTTCCACGCCGAGCCCCACGAAGTTGCCCTCGATCTGGGCGTAGAGGTCGTCGAGCTGGCCCGTGGTGAGGAAGGACGAATACTCGTCGAGGCTCCCCATCGCGGCGGCCGTCATCTCGAAGAGCGTCACGGTCTGCGGCACGCCGAGCGTCGTGCGGGCGATGCTCGCGACCCAGGCGGCGAACGTCTCGGCCTCGGCCTGGGAGCCCACGGAGCGGCCGGCCGCCAGGCGGGCGATCTGCTCGCGGTAGGCCTGCCGCGCGGTGGCATCGGCCGCGGCCAGATGCTGCCGTGCGAACGCCGGCTCGTCGATCGCCACGTCCATCGCGAGCATGCCGCGGGAGACGATGCGGGCGAAGTTCGGCGACTCGACATGGTGGGAGGCGATCCGGGCGAGCACTTCCGCATACAGCCGGCGGGCGTCCGACTCCGCGATCTTCCCGAGCTGAGCCCGGTAGGCCGTCTCGGTGTGGCGGCGCGTGACGTCGCAGTGGATCTTCGCGAGGTCGTACCGCTGCTGGAGGTCGGGAGCGAGGAGCCCCTTGCGGGCGGCCGACTCGCAGGCGGCGACGACATCCGCCCAGCGGCCCTGCTGTTCGAGGAGCGTCGTCTTCGCGGCGAGATCCTCGTGCGGCTCGCCACCGATGCCGACCGACGGAGCCGTCCAGCCGAGCGCCGGCTCGCCGCAGAAAGCGTGGTCGCAGAGCCCGATCACCACCGCCCAGACGAGCGGCAGGGCGAGGAAAAAGCCGCGCCGCATCGGGCGGGCCGGACACGTCGGGGGGCTGACGACGTTCACTCGGGCGATCCGTTCGCGTGTGGCCGCATCCTGTCGCGGCGGACTGCGGTTTCTCCGTCAACCGCCTGCGATTATGGATCACGATTTCCCCGCGGGCAAAAAACCGGGGCGAGGCGCCGCGGATTTTCGGCCAGCGGCACCGGACAATTGGAATCACCCGCAGTCTTTGCCAGACCGGAGCCCGCATGGCCGGCACGACCCCGTCGCCGGGCCGCCGATGTAGACTTGAAGTCATGCCCCTCCCGCCCGCGCGACCGGACGATCCCCACGCGGCCGATCCCGCGCCCACGCAGGTGCTGCTCGACCGCGTCCGCGACGGCGACGAGGCGGCGCTCAACGGCCTCCTCGCCCGGCACCGCGACGCGATCCGGCGGATGATCGATCGGCGCATGGACCGCGTCGTGCAGCACCGTGTCGACGCCAGCGACATCGTGCAGGACGTGCTGCTCGAGGCGAATCGCCGGCTCGGCGACTACCTCGCCAATCCGACGATGCCCTTCCGCCTCTGGCTCCGCCACATGGCCCGCGACCGACTGATCGACGCCCATCGCCGACACCGCGTCGCCGCCAGCCGGAGCGTGGACCGGGAGGTTTCGCTCGCCGCTCCGGCGGCCACCGACGACCGCTCCCGCGACGACGTGGTCGGCCAGATCGCCGACCGCGAGCTCACGCCCGCCGCTGCGGCCACCTGGAACGAACTCGAGCGGCGGTTCGCCGCGGCCGTCGAGCAGCTCGACGATGCCGATCGGGAGATCGTGCTCCTCCGCCACTTCGAACACCTCTCCACGGCCGATGCGGCCGCGGTGCTCGGGCTCTCGAAGCCCGCCGCCGGAATGCGCTACCTGCGGGCCATGCGCCGCCTCCGGGTGCTCCTCGACGGAGGACAATGACCGCAGGCTGCCCGCGGCGGCAGCGCGCCTATCATGCCTGGTGGGTCCCGCGCTTCGCGTGGGAGCAAGCCTTCATCACAACAACCCCAGCCCGATGAGTTCACCCCGCACCCTCGCCGTCGAGGCCCCGCTCTCACAGGAGCAGGAAGAGCGTTTGTCGATGCTCGTGGAGGAGCTTTCCGAGGCTCCGCCCGGAGTGGCCCAGGAGCGGCTCGAGGGGCTCGCCGCCGCCCATCCCGAGCTCGCCGGCCACCTGCGCGAACTGTTCGCGACCATGCTCGTGACCGAGGCGGTGGCGGAGCAGTCGACCGTGTTCGATCGGGGCCGGGCGTCGGCCGACGACTCGGTCGTGTTCGGGCCCGCCGTCACGGCGACGGGCCTGCCCCGATTCGTGCCCGGCGTCACCAGCCTGCCGGCGACGCTCGGCGACTACGAGATCGTCGAGGAGATCGGCCGCGGCGGCATGGGCGTGGTCTACCGGGCCGAGCAGAAGAGCCTGGGCCGCACGGTGGCGATCAAGATGCTCCTGCGGCGTGATCTCGCGAGCACCGCCGACCTGGCCCGGTTTCGCAGCGAGGCCGAGGCAGCGGCACGGCTCGACCATCCAGGCATCGTGCCGATCTTCGAGGTCGGCGAGTTCGACGGGCTGCCCTTCTACAGCATGCGGTTCATCGAGGGCACGACGCTCGCGAGGCAGTTGGCCGCCGGCCCCCTGCCGCCGCGCGAGTCGGCGGCCCTGCTCGCCCGCGTGGCCGACGCCGTGCAGGCGGCCCACGACCGCGGCGTGCTGCACCGCGACCTGAAGCCCTCGAACATCCTCATCGACGCCTCGGGCCGGCCCCACGTCTCGGACTTCGGCCTCGCCAAGCGGCTCGAGGACGACGCCTCCGTGACGCACACCGGCGCCATCCTCGGCACGCCCTGTTACATGTCGCCCGAGCAGGCGGCCGGCAGCCGCGGCGACGTCGGCCCGACGAGCGACGTGTGGAGCCTGGGCGCGATCCTCTACCAGACGCTCACCGGCCGGCCCCCATTCCAGGCATCGAGCCCGATGGACACGCTCCTCGCCGTCCTCGAGACCGATCCGCCCGCCCCACGCACCGTCGCCCCCGGTGTGGATCGCGACCTCGAGATGATCGCGCTCAAGAGCCTGCAGAAGCCGCAGGAGCTGCGCTACGCCTCCGCGGGCAGCCTGGCCGCCGACCTCCGCGCGTTTCTCGCGGGCGAAACGATCGCGGCCCGCCGCGGCGGCCTCGCCGACGTGGCCGCGCGGCTGTTCCGCGAGACGCACCACGCGGTCGTGCTCGAGAACTGGGGCCTCCTCTGGATGTGGCACTCGGTCGTGATCCTCGCGCTCTCCGTCACGACCGACGTGCTCGCCTGGCAGGGCGTGACGACCCGCTGGCCCTACCTCGCCCTGTGGGGCGGAGGGCTCGCCCTCTGGGCGCCCATCTTCTGGGCCCTCCGCCACCGCACGGGCCCCGTGACGGCGGTCGAACGTCAGATCGCGCACGTGTGGGGCGGCAGCGTGATCGCGAGCGTGTTGCTCTTCTGGGTCGAGGGGCTCCTGCGGCTCGAAGTGCTCACGCTCTCGCCCGTGCTCGCGCTCCTGGCCGGCCTCGTGTTCTTCGCGAAGGCCGGCATTCTCTCGGGCGTGTTCTACGTGCAGGCGGCGGTGCTCTTCGCGACGGCCCTCGTGATGTGCCTCGTGCCCACCTACCAGCACGTGATCTTCGGCCTGGTGAGCGCCGCCTGCTTCTTCGTGCCGGGCTACAAATACTTCCGCCAGCGACTGCGGGCCGAGTGAGCCCCGTGGG
>JBJSZP010000445.1:0-22710 GCA_046090365.1 Planctomycetia bacterium | reverse complement strand
CGGGCTATGGGAGCGAGCGCAGCCATGGATGGCGAAGCGAAGCGGACATGCAGAGAGCCGAAGCCTGGAGGGCTGAGGCGAACGTCCGGCGAGAGGGTCTGGGCAGTCACGAGCCGGCGCACGCCAACGAGCCGAACGTCCGGCGACGGGATACGGGGAGCCTGAAGCCGGCGCGTACCAATGAACCGGCAAGCGAGACGCTTGCACCACGCGTCACTCGTCGGTGACGCAGCCCTTCGAGGCCGGTTGCACGCAGCGGATGTATTTGGCGAGCATGCCGCGGGTCGCCTTCGGCGGCGGGGCCTTCCAGGCGGCGCGGCGGGCGGCGAACTCGGCCTCCGGCACCTCGGCGTCGATCGAGGCAGAGTCGGCGTCGATCACCACCATGTCGCCGTCACGCACGAGCGCGATCGGGCCGCCGTCCTGGGCCTCCGGCACCACGTGGCCCACGATGAAGCCGTGCGAGCCGCCTGAGAACCGGCCGTCGGTGATGAGGGCCACGTCGGCGCCGAGGCCCGCGCCCACGAGGGCCGAGGTGGGCGTGAGCATCTCCGGCATGCCGGGGCCGCCCTTCGGGCCCTCGTAGCGGATGATCACCACGTCGCCCCGCTTGATCGCGCCCTGCTCGAGGGCGGCGAGCATCGCCTCCTCGCTGTCGAACACGCGGGCCGGGCCGCGGAAACGCGAGCCTTCCTTGCCGGTGATCTTGGCCACGGCCGAGCCAGGGGCGAGGTTGCCGTGGAGGATCGTGATGTGCCCGGTCTTCTTGAACGGGTTCTCGACGGGCTGGATGATCTTCTGCCCCGGGGCGAGGCCCTTGCTCGTGGCGAGGTTCTCGGCGAGCGTCTTGCCGGTGACGGTCATGCAGTCGCCGTCCATCAGCCCCTTGTCGATCAGGTATTTCATCAGACCGCTCGTTCCGCCGATGGAATGCAGGTCTTCCTGCACGAACTTGCCGCTCGGCTTGAGGTCGGCGAGGTAGGGGATCCGGCGGGCCACCTTTTGGAAGTCGGCCGGCCCGAGGTCCACGCCCACCGTTCGGGCCATCGCGATCAGGTGCAACACGGCGTTCGTCGAGCCGCCGAGCGCCATGATGGTGACGATCGCGTTCTCGAAGGCCCGCCGCGTCATGATGTCGCGCGGCTTGAGGTCGCGCTCGAGCAGGGTGCGGATGGCGGCGCCGGCCCGCAGGCACTCGTTGAGCTTGTCGGGGTGCTCGGCGGGGATCGAGGCCGAGTCGGGAAGGGCCATGCCCATCGCCTCGATCGCCGTGGCCATGGTGTTCGCCGTGTACATGCCGCCGCAGGCGCCGGCGCCCGGGCAGGCGTGCCGCACGATGTCGCCGCGGCGGGCATCGTCGATCCGGCCGGCCACGTATTCGCCATAGCACTGGAAGGCCGACACGATGTCGAGCGACGTGCCGTCGGCGAGGTGGCCGGGCTTGATCGTGCCGCCATACACCATCAGGGCGGGGCGATTGAGCCGCCCCATCGCGATCAAGCAGCCCGGCATGTTCTTGTCGCAGCCGGGGATCGCCACGAGGGCGTCATACCACTGAGCGTGCATCACCGTCTCCAGGGAGTCGGCGATGATGTCGCGCGAGGGCAGGGAGTAGCTCATGCCCTCGGTGCCCATCGAGATGCCGTCGCTGACACCGATCGAGTTGAACCGCATCCCCACCATGCCGGCGGCGATCACCCCCTCGCGGACCTTGGCCGCGAGCGTGTTGAGGTGCATGTTGCAGGTGTTGCCCTCGTACCACATGCTCGCGATGCCCACCTGCGGCTTGTCGAGATCGGCGGGCTGGAGGCCGGTGCCGAGGAGCATCGCCTGCGACGCCCCCTGCGACCGGGGCTGCGTGATCCGGGAACTGTAGCGGTTGAGGACTGCCATGCGCGGGATTCCTTGCGGGGGACGGGCGGCGCGGTCGGCCGCCGGACAGGGCGAACCCTTTTCGGGCACGCCCCGGGCAGAATAGTATTTCGCCCACGGCTTTCCTAGCGTCTGCCGACGCCGTTCGCGTGCCCAGTGCCCTGGTGCCCCATGCCGCGCCGCCCCGACTTCGTCTACCTCGACCTCGGCAACGTGATCGTGACGTTCGATCGGCCCCGGGCCCACCGCCAGATGGCCGACGTCGCCGGGCTGACCGTGCCCGCGGTGCAGGCGGCGCTCACGGCCGGCGATCTCGAGGGGCGGCTCGAGCGCGGGGCGATCGACTGGCCCGCCTTCCATGCGGAGTTTTCCCGGTTGACGGGGACGGCGCCCGACCCGGCCCGCCTGGCCGAGGCCGCGAGCGACATGTTCGCCCTCAACGTGGCGATGCTGCCGGTGATCGCAGGTCTCGAACGGGCGGGCATCCCGTTCGGCATCCTCTCCAACACCTGCGGGATCCACTGGGACCATCTCGTCGCCTGCCGGTATGCCATCCTTCCCGGAAACTCCACGGCCACCGTGCTCAGCCATGAAGTGGCCGCCGTCAAGCCGGACACCGCGATCTACGAGGCGGCAGCCGCCCGGGCCGGCGTGGCTCCGGAGCGGATCTTCTTCTGCGACGACATCCTGGCCCACGTGGAGGCCGCCCGGGCCTGCGGCTGGGATGCCGAGGTGTTCGAGTCGGCGGTGGGCCTCATCGACGCCCTGGATCGTCGCGGCCTGAACCTCGGCGTATAGCGGCGAGCAACTGCGGCTCGTCGAAGCGTCCCTCGACGACCACGACGCCGTCGATTTCAACGACGGGCACCCGCGTGCCATACATGGCCGCGTGGCAGGGCTCGGCATCCACATCCACGATCGTCGCCTCCAACGCGAGGCACGCGAGCACATCCTCGGCCTGCTCGCAGAGGTGGCAGCCGCGGCGGGAATAGAGCACGATCTGCGGGCGTGAGGTACGATGCATGGTGTCGCGTACGAGCGATGCACCATGAGCGATGCCACTCCCCCCGTCCAGACCCTGCCCGAATTTCTCAAGGCGCTGCGCGCCAGCGGGCTCGTGGACGAGGAGCGGCTGGCCCCCGTGATCGCCCCCTGGCGGGGCCAAACGGGCCCCGTGCCGGAAGAGCTGGCCGAAGCCCTCCTCGCCCGCGAACTGCTCACGGGCTGGCAGCTCGAGCAGCTCCGCAAGGGGAAGAGCAAGGGCTTCACGCTCGGGAAGTATCGGCTGCTCCGACTGCTGGGCGCCGGCGGCATGAGCAGCGTGTACCTCGCCGAGAACCCGACGATGCGTCAGCAGGTGGCGATCAAGGTGCTGCCGATCAAGCGGGTCGATCAGAGTTCCTATCTGGCCCGCTTCGAACGCGAGGCGCAGGTCGCCTTCCGACTCAGCCACCAAAACATCGCCCGGGCGTTCGACCTCGAAACCTCGGGCAACGTGCACTTCATGGTGCTCGAATACATCGAGGGCACCGACCTCCACGCCAGGGTGAAGGCGGACGGGCCGCTCGATATACGCGAGGCGGCCGACTACATCCGCCAGGCGGCTATCGGCCTGCATTACGCGCACGAGGAGGGGCTCGTGCACCGCGACATCAAGCCCGCCAACCTGATGCTCGACAAGCGGGGCACGATCAAGATCCTCGACCTCGGCCTCGCGCTCGACGACGAGGAAGACGGTTCGCTCACGCGCGAGCACGACGAGAAGGTGCTCGGCACTGCCGACTACCTCGCCCCCGAGCAGGCCCGCGACAGCCACAAGGCCGACCGGCGGAGCGATGTCTACGCGCTCGGCTGCACGCTCTTCTACCTGCTCACCGGCAAGCCGCCCTTCTCCACGGGCTCGCTCGGGGAACGGATTCGGGCCCACATGAGCACCCCTCCGCCAAACCTGCTCGAGAGGCGGGCCGACGTTCCCCCGGCTCTGGCCGAGCTGTACTTTCGGATGATGGAAAAGCATCCGGAGGGGCGGCCGCAGACCGCCAAGGAAGTGGCCGACGCCCTCGATGCCTGGCTGGCGTCGTCGGCCGCAAAGCCGGGAGATCGGCCCGAGCCGCCGCGACGGACGCCGCTCCGCCGCACACCCGCCCCCGGTTCGGATGCGAGGCGGATGCTCCCTCCGGGCACCGTCCTGCGGAGCGGGCCGAGCAGCAGCGCCGGCCGCGTCGTGCGGCCCGGAGGAAGCGGTGCTCTCGGCCCTGGCCGCCCCGCCGGCAAGCCTGCGCCAGCCCCGCCCGCCGCGGCACCGCGCGCGGAGGAGGTCGTCGACCTTTCGCAACTGTCGTTCGACCGGCCGGTTCCGACCGCCGGCGCACCCGCGGCCCCGAGTCCCGCGGCAAAGGCAGACCGCCCCGCCGGCACACCCCGCCGCCAGACCGCGGGGACCCAGTTCAAGGGCCGGCTCCAGGAGCTTGCGAATCGACAGGTGGCCGGACTGCCGCTGGGATTCTGGATCGTGGTCGGGATCGCGCTGCTGGCGGCGATCGGCCTCGGCGTGAAGGTTGCGTTCGGCGCCTAGCGGCTGCTCAGCCGCGCGGCCCGATCCGCCACGCCCCCTCGGCGAGCGCGTCGATCGCCACCCGGCGGGTGAGATCGAAATGGAGCGGCGTGAGGGTGACGTCGCCGGCGGCGAGCGCGGTCACGTCGGACTCGGTCGCCGACGGCGGTGGTGGCGGCTCGTTGGTGGACCAGTAATAGGGCCGCCCACGCGGATCGACGCGCCGCTCGAACGCCTCGCCGTAGCGGGCCGTGCTCATCGGCACCACGCGGAGCGCGGGACAACCGCGGAGGGCCCCGGTCGGGATGTTGATGTTGTAGAGGCTGCCGGCGGGCGGCGAGCGGGAAAGCAGCTCGCGGATCACGTCGAGGGCGATCTCGGCGGCCCGGTCGAAATCGGCGTGCTCATCGTATTCGAGCGACACCGCGATGCTCGTGATCCCGAAAAACGCCCCCTCGATGGCCGCGGCCACGGTGCCCGAATAAAGCACGTTGATGCCGGCATTGAGCCCCGCGTTGATCCCACTCACGACGACGTCGGGGCGGCGGGGGCAGAACTCCGAGATGCCGAGCTTGACGGCGTCGGCCGGGCTGCCGTCGACCGCCCAGCCGCGGCTGCGGCTGCCGTCGAAGATCTCCTTGGCCGTGAGCGGCGTGAGGAACGTGATCGCGTGCCCGACGCCGCTCTGCTCGGTGGAAGGGGCCACCACGCTCACGTCGCCGATCCGACGCATCGCCCGCTCGAGGGCCGCGAGGCCGGGGGCGAAGATGCCGTCGTCGTTCGTGAGCAGGCTGAGCATGGGTGAAACCGCCGCACTATAGAACGCCCACCGCGAAAGTTTCTATACTTCCCGGCTTTTCCGCCCCTCGAGGCCGCCCGCCATGCCGACCGCCGCCGCCCCGCATCGCCCTGCTCCCGCCGCAGGATCGGCCCCGCAGTCGGAGCGGGTGCTCGTGCTCGATTTCGGGTCGCAGTACGCCCAGCTCATCGCCCGCCGCGTCCGCGAGCAGCACGTCTACTGCGAGATCGTGCGGCACGACATCACCGCGGAGCGGATCCGGGCCCTCGCGCCGCGCGGGATCATCCTCTCCGGTGGGCCGGCGAGCGTCTACGAGGCCGGGGCCCCGCAGTGCGACCCGGCCATCTTCGCGCTCGGCATCCCCGTGCTCGGCATCTGCTACGGCATGCAGCTGGCGTGCAAGGCGCTGGGGGGCACGGTCGGGCAGGCGAAGGCCCGCGAATATGGCCGGGCCACGTGCGACGTGATCGCGGCCGACACGCTGTTCGCCGGCGTCCCGCGGCACACGGAGGTGTGGATGAGCCACGGCGACCAGGTCGACCGCGTATCGGCCGACTTCCTGCCGCTCGCCAGCACCCCCACCTGCCCGCTCGCCGCGGTGAAGCACGCCACACTGCCCGTGTTCGGGCTGCAGTTCCACCCCGAGGTCACCCACACGCCCGCCGGCGGCACGATGCTCGCCAATTTCCTCAAGGGCGTGTGCGGCTGCAGCGGCTCGTGGCGGCTCGAGGACTTCGCGGCGCGGGCCATCGACGACGTGCGGAAAAAGGTGGGCCGCGACCGGGTGATCTGCGGCCTCTCGGGCGGCGTCGACTCGGCGGTGGTGGCGGCGCTCCTGTCGCGGGCGATCGGCGACAAACTCTCCTGCATCCTCGTCGACAACGGCCTCTTGCGGAAGAACGAGGCCCGGGCAGTGATCGACGAGTTCACGACCCACTTCCAGACCGATCTCCACGTCGTGCCGGCCGAGGCCCGGTTTCTCGACGTGCTCGCCGGCGTCACCGAGCCGCAGGAGAAGCGGCGCCGGATCGGCAAGACCTTCATCGACTGCTTCGCCGACGAGGCCGCGAAGATCGAGGGGGCGCGATTCCTGGCCCAGGGCACCCTCTATCCCGACGTGATCGAGAGCGGCGCCGCCCCCGACGGGCCGGCGGCGACGATCAAGCTCCACCACAACGTGGGCGGCCTTCCCTCAGACCTGCAGTTCGAGCTCATCGAGCCGCTCCGCGACCTGTTCAAGGACGAGGTCCGGGCGCTCGGGCTGCAGCTGGGCCTGCCCGAGCGGATCGTGTGGCGGCATCCGTTTCCGGGGCCCGGCCTCGCCGTCCGCTGCCTCGGCGAGGTGACGAAGCCCCGGCTCGACACGCTCCGCGAGGCCGACTCGATCGTGCTCGAGGAGCTCGAGCGGGCGGGACTGATGCGGAAGGTGTCGCAGGCGTTCGCCGTGCTCCTCCCGGTGCAGAGCGTGGGCGTGATGGGCGACGCCCGCACCTATGACGACGTGCTCGCCGTAAGGGCTGTCGAGACGGAGGACTTCATGACGGCCGACTGGAGCCACCTCCCCTACGACCTGCTGGCCCGGATCTCGAGCCGCGTGATCAACGAGGTGCGGGGCATCAATCGCGTGGTCTACGACATCTCGTCGAAGCCGCCGGCCACGATCGAGTGGGAGTGACGCCTACTTCACGTACTGCTGCCCGCGCACCACCTGCACGTCCGCGAGCCAGGCGATGCACGCGTAGTGCTCGAAGTATTCGCGGGAGACGGGCGTGAGGATCCACTCCGCCACGTCCATGGGCACCACGAACTCGAGTTTCATCGACCGCGGGCCCGCGGTGATCGCGACGTTGCGGGCACTCCGCGACCCGTGGCCGTTGACCTCGGTCATCGTGTAGCCGGTGGCCCCGAGCTTCACCCCCTCTTCGGCGATGTCTTCCATGATCACGGTCTCGCCGACCACCGTCACGAGTTTGAGCGGGTAGAGTTGCATTGCAGCCTCCAGTCAACCTGTCCGGATCACGTCGCCCCGAGCCATTTGGCCATCTCGTAATAGATCGGGATGCCGAAGGCTATGTTGAACGGAAACGTGATGGCAAGGGCCGCCGTGATCGAGTAGGTGGGGTTGGCCTCGGGCAGCGTGAGCCGCACGGCCGGCGGCGCGGCGATGTAGGAGGCGCTGGCCACGATCGCGGCCAGCACGGTGCAGCCGCCGAGATTCAGCCCGGCGAGATGGCCGAAATAGGCCCCGAGAAACCCGTGGAACAGCGGCATCAGGATGCCGAACGCCACGAGGAACGGGCCCACCTTCACGAGGTCGCCGAGCCGCTCCCCCGCAACCAGCCCCATCTCGAGCAGGAAGATGCAGAGGGCGCCCCGGAACAGCATCCCCTTGCTCTCGAAGAACTGGTAGAAGGGCGCGAACGCCTTCTCGTCCATGAACAGCGTGGAGATGAAGCCGATCACGAGCAGCCCGGCCATGAGCATGATCGACTGGCCCGTGACCACCTCGTAGAGCGCCTCGTAGAGCTTCGACTCGCGCCGGCGGCGGCGCTCGGCCGTCGGGGCCGCGGCCCGCTCCCGCGCCGACAGTGCCGCGCCGAGCACGAGCGCGATCGCGATGCCGGGGCACTCGAGGATCGTCACGAGCGTGGGCAGAAAACTGTTGGCGGGGTGGTGGGTCTGCTCGACGAACGAGTTGGCGACGGCGTACGTCACGGCCGAGGTGCTGCCGTAGTGGGCGGCGATGCCGGCCGAGTCGGCGATCGACATGCCCCCCACGTACCGCAGCACGACGAACGAGGTGAGCGGCGTGATGCACCCAAGAAACAGCGTGGCCAGGGCTGGCTTCCAGATCGTGGCCAAACCATGCAGCTGGTATTCGTGCGCCAGTTCGTGGCCGCCGATGAACCCGATCGACATCAGCAGGAAGATGGCGATCGACAGGTACAACTCCTTGGGGATCTTGATCCCGCCGTGGATGCGCGTGCAGATGATCCCGAGCACGAAGCACAGCGGGATCGGCGTGAGCAGGTTCCGCTCGAGCGACTCCAGGATCCGGGCCGCCTGCTCGGCGTTGAACACGGCCCACAGGGGCACGGCTGCAATGGTCGGAAACCACATGAAACACCTCTCCGCGTGCGGCGGCACCATGGGGCCGCGCCCAAGAGCCTAGCGTGCGCCGCTCGTTTCGCGAGGTCGAATCAGCCCCGCCTGTCAAAAAGGCAAGTGCGCAGGCCGGCTCCCCATGGCATACTGGAGTGGTTCCGTGGTGGCTCCACTCATGCACATCGCAGTCATCGAAGACGACCCAGTGATCGCCAAGGCCGTCCAGACGGCCGTCGAGGATCATGGGCACAGTTGCACGCTCGTTGCCGACGGCGAGACCGCGGTGCGGGAGAACACGCTCCTGGCGTGCGACCTGGCCGTCCTCGACCTGATGCTGCCCAAGACCGGCGGGCTCGACGTGCTGCGTCAGGCCCGGGCGGCCGGCGTGCGCACGCCCGTCATCGTGCTCACGGCCCTCGGCACCGTGCCCGATAAGCTCGGCGGGTTCGAGGCAGGGGCCGACGATTTTCTGGTGAAGCCCTTCGCAGTCGACGAACTGCTCGCCAGGATCGAGGCTGTGCACCGTCGCACGGCCCACAAGCCGGCGATGGAACTCGAGGCGGGCGACCTGCACCTCAGCCTGGCCACGAAGCGGCTCACCCTGGCCGGCCGCGTGATCGACCTCACGCCCACCGAATTCAGCATGCTCGAACTGTTGATGCGCTACCACGGCCAGGTGGTGACGCGGAAGATGCTCTGCGAGCACGTGTGGGGCTTCGACTGGGACGGGCCGACGAACGTGATCGAAGTCCACATCAACCGGCTCCGCGGCAAGCTCGACCGCGGCCGCCCGGAGTCGCTGATCCACACCGTGCGGGGACGCGGCTATGCGCTGGCCGCGGCCTGACTGGGCGTGGCTCTCGTCGCTCCGGGGGCGGCTCACGCTCTGGAACACGGCGGTCGTGCTCCTGATGACCGTGAGCTCGCTGCTCGCGGCCCGCCTCGTGGCCCAGGCGACGCTCTACGACGACGCTGACGCCGAGCTCCGCGCCGGGGCGGAGGAGGTCGTGCTCGCGCTGCAGGATCTCTATCCGGACGTCGATGCGGTGGTCGCCCAGATAAAGCGGCTCGCCCGCAGCCACGAGAAGCGCGGCTGGTTCGTGCAGTTTCTCACCCAGGAGGGGCACACGCTCTGGAAGAGCAACCTCTGCCCGGACGCGGTGGCAGACATGAAGCCCTTCAACCTCGAGCAGGAGGAAAACATCGCCAAGGTGGGCCCGTATCGCTACGTCCGCCTGCGGATCGCGGAGCCCGGCCTGCCGACGTATCACGTGCGGGTGGGCACCTATACGACGGGGCTCGACGACCGTCTCACGTCGCTCGTGCGGAAGCTGATGCTCGTGGGAGGCGCTCTCCTCCTGTTCACGCCGCTGGTCGGGTGGTGGCTCGCCCGGCGGGCCACCCGGCCCGTCGCCGACATCCTCCGAATCGCCAACCAGCTCAAGCCTACGCGGCTCGGTGACCGTCTCCCCGTGCGCGGCACACGCGATGAGCTGGATCGCCTGTCGTCGACGATCAATCGGCTGCTCGACCAGGTGGCCGGGCACGTCGACCGCCAGCGGCAGTTCGTGGCGGACGCCGCCCACGAACTGCGCGGGCCCCTGGCGGCGATGCAGAGCGCTCTCGAGGTCGCCGCCTCGAGAGACCGCACGGTCGAGGACTATCGGAGGACGATCGACGACGTGCTCGGGGAATGCCGCGACCTCGCCCGGCTGACGAACGACCTGCTCCTTCTGGCCGAAGGGGAGTCGGACTCGCAGGCGGGCCTGCTCAGCGATCTCGATTTATCCGCGCTCGTCCGGCAGTCGGGCGGGATGTTCGCCGGCGTCGCCGAGGAGCGGGGCATCCGCCTCGACGTCGACGCTCCCGCAGCCGTGCGGGTGCGGGGAGATGCCCGCCAATTGCGGCAGTTGTGCAGCAACCTGCTCGACAACGCCATCCGCTTCACGCCGGCCGGAGGGCGGGTGGCACTGCGACTGGCCGGCGAGCCCTCGCAGAGGCAGGCTGTGTTCACGGTCGAAGACACGGGCCGGGGAATCGACGAGAACCTGCTGCCACGCGTGTTCGACCGCTTCTTCCAGGCGGACGCAGCCCGCGACCGGGGTGATCCGCAGCGGGGCGGGGGGCTGGGGCTCGCCATCTGCAAGTCGATCGTCGACCGGCACGGCGGCACGATCAGCGTCGAGAGCCGCCACCGGGCGGGAAGCCAGTTCACCGTCCGCCTGCCGCTGGCGTAGGCCCGGCCTTTCCCAGCCTGCGCCGCCTGCGCCGCCCGCCTACCAACGCCGTTAGAAGTTTGCGAGGCGTCAAGGTCGCTCGCCGCGCAGGACGATAGGGAAATCTGTACCGATCTGGAGGAATTTTCCGGTGCGCGCCTTCGGGACCAGCATCGACAATCGCGTCCTGTGCTGGCGGCGGCTTGCGATCGCTGCGGCCTCGTCCATGCTGGTCGCGGTCGCGTCGCTCCATGGCGCGGAGCCGATTCGCACCCCGAGCGCGGTGGCGAACGGGCAGCAGGCCACAGACCTGCCGACCCCGCTCCCAAGTGTCGCGGAGCAGGGGGAGAAAAAGCCGCCCGAGCCGTACGAGATCGGCTCCGACAAGAGTCTCAAGGATGCCTGGCGGGATGGCTTCCAGGCCGAGTCGGCCCACAAGGACTTCCGCGTCAAGATCGGCGGCCGCACGCAGATCGATGCCGTCGGATTCACGGCGGGCCCTGGCCCCAACCAGCCACCCGACCAGGGCGGCCTCGATCCGTCGCTCGCCGACACGGTCGACCTGCGCCGGGCCCGGTTCCGCATCGAGGGCCGGATGTACGAGATGTACGACTGGGCCTGCGAATACGACTTCGTGAACCAGATCAACGTCAACAACTCCCTGTTTCCCACCGAGCGCGATTCCGGACCGCTTACCGCCGTGACCGACCTCTGGCTGCAGGTACGGGAGATCCCGCTCCTGGGCACCGTGCGCGTCGGCAACCAGAAGGATCCATACGGCTACGAACACCTCACGAGCAGCCGCTGGCTCAACTTCATGGAGCGGTCCTTCGCCCAGGACGCGTTCGAGGGCCCCTTCAACAACGGATTCCTCCCGGGCATCCAGATCCTCAACAGCAACGAGGATGGCTCCGTCGGCTGGCAGGTGGGTCAGTTCAAGAACACGACGAACCCCTTCGGCTTCTCGAACTCCTCTGGCGGCAGCATGACCGTGGGGCGGCTCGTCTGGCTGCCGGTCTACGAGGACGAGGGGCGGAAACTGCTGCACCTGGCCGCCTCGGGCCGCACGATGCAGCCGCGCCGGCAGTTCCTCGCCTTCGATGCCAACGGCGCGCCCATCGGCGACGACGTGCCCACGGTGCGGTTTCGCAGCCGCGGCAGCATCCGCAATGGTCCGCCCGGGCCGCTCAACTCGATCTACGCCGATACCGGGCTCCTCGAGGGCTCGTGGCAGAACATGATCGGGCTCGAGTTCGTGGGCAACAACGGCCCGTGGTCGTTCCAGTCGGAGTATTTCGGCTCGTGGCTTTACAATGCGCGGACGACGAACGCGGGGCCGTATGTCACCAACGGCTTCCAGCCGCCCCCCGGAACGAACGTGGGCACGGTCTACTTTCAGAGCGGCTACGCCGAGGTGCTCTATTTTCTCACCGGGGAGAGCCGCACCTACTCGAAGATCGAATACCGCTTCGACCGGCCAATTCCGCACAACAACTTCTACGCCATCCGCGGCGGCGGCTCGGGCCGCCGGCTGAGCCTCAGCGAGGGCGCCTGGCAGGTGGGCGTGCGCTACAACTATCTCTCGCTCAACGACAGCGGCGTCAACGGCGGCGTCCTCAACGGCTGCACGCTCGGGCTCAACTGGCTGCTCAACCCCAACGCCCGCGTGTATTTCAATTACGACTTCACCTATCGCGACTTCGCCAGCACGCCCTGGACCAAGGCCGGCCTGCCCGCCACGAGTTACAACGGGAGCGGCTGGATCCACGGGTTTGGCACCCGACTGGCGTTCGACTTCTGACCACCTTCAATCTGATCACGTTCAAGGAACCGTCGATGCGCCGACCATTCATGATCCTTCTCGTGGGGCTGGCTGCGGGCCTGCCCGGCCACGCGCTCCCGGCATCCGAGCCCGACTCCGGCCATGCGGCGGGGTGCGTCTCCTGCACGGGCGAGGTCTGCCAGGCCTGCGTTCCCGGCTGCAAGGCCGAATGGGAGGAAAAGAAGACGAAGAAACCGCTGTATTCGCTGAAATGCGAGTATGCCTGCGTGCGCGGCCGCGACCCGTGGCACGCGCCGCCGCCGGAGTGCCGCTGCCGCCCGCCCTGCGGCGACGTGATCGTGAAGAAGCGGCTCTACAAGGCCGACGGTCCCGAGACGGTGGAACGCGTCCCGAAGTATGAGGTGCAGATGATGTCGGCCGAGCCGTGCGGCTGCGCTGCATGTCGCCGAGCCCGCCGCGGCCCGGGATGGGATCCGCTCGGCTGGCTCGCCTGGATGCTGCCATGGTGACGATGCCTGAGCGGGCCGACGCGGGGATCGTGTTCGCACTGCCCATCGAGGCGGGCAGGTTCGCCGACCGGGTGAAAGACGTGCGCCGCATCGAGGCCGCGGGCCTCGCCCTCTGCCAGGGCATGCTGCACGACCGCCTCGTCGCCTGGGTGGTGGGCGGCGTCGGCAGCGAGCGGGCCGCGCGGGCCTGCCGCCTGCTTCTCGACGGACACCGGCCGCGGCTCGTGATCTCGGCAGGATTCGCCGGAGCGCTCGCCGCCGACATCGAACGGGGCACGCTCGTGGCGCCGCAGACGGCCGTGAGAATCGGAGCGGACGCGATCCAGCTCGCCTCGGCTGAATCGGCCACGGCCGGCCGCAGGCTCACGATCATCACGGTCGATCACGTGGCCTCGACGGTGGGCGAGAAGCAGCAGTTGGCGGCCGACACGGGAGCCGATGTCGTCGACATGGAGACATGGGCCGTGGCCCAAGCGGCGCTCGAAGCGGGCGTGCCGTGCCGATGTCTCCGCGTCGTGTCGGATGCCGCAGCCGACGCGCTCCCGCCCGAGATCACCCGGCTCACCGAGGCGGCCTCGCCGTGGCGGAGGCTGGGCGCCGCGTTGCGCACGGTGGGCAGCCGGCCGGCCGCCGCCGCCGACCTGTGGAAGCTCTACGAGCGGGCCGTGGTCGATTCGCGCTCGCTCGCCGATGCGCTCGAGCGCGAGGTCACGAGCCTGCGGCTCGCGCCGCCGGCCGCGTGAGCAGCCGCACGAGCGCGGCCTGCGGCAGGTCGGGCGTGAGCGCAACGTGCGGCCGGCCGTTCCATGTGCAGAGGGCCTCCGCGGCGAGCCGGCCGCTGCGCACGGCCCCTTCCATCGTCGAGGGCCAGCCCGTGGCCGTCCAATCGCCGGCGAGGAACAGGTTCGGCACGCGCGTGCGGGCGGCTGGCCGCGCCGCCTCCACGCCGGGCCGCACTGAGAGCACGGCCGTCGGATCGGTGACGACCCGGGCCTCGACGAGGCGGGCCGCGCGGGCGGCCGGAAACACCTCGCGCAGTTCCGCGACCACGCGCTCGAGCAGCTGCTCGCGATCCCCGCCGAGCAGTCCGCGCGACGCGCTGATCACCACCTGGCAGTAGCCCGGCCCAGCGTGGCCGTCGCCGCGGAACACCCACTGCGACACCCGCCCCACGAGCACCGCGTGGGGCAGGTCGACCACGTCCCGGTCAAACCACAGGTGCACCGCCGTGATCGGGGATCCCGCGAGCCGGTCGTCCGCCGGCGGCACGAGATCGGGCACGAGCCGGGCCGCCTGCCTCCACGGCACGGCCACGATCGCCGCGTCGCAGGGAAGCGTGCCGGTGGCATGGGCGACGCCGCGTACGGTGCCCGACGCATCGCGGTCGAGCCCGGAGATGGCGCAGCCGGTCATCACGACGGCCCCGTGCCGCTCGAGCCACGCCACGAGCCGCTCGCCGAAGAGCACCCCGAGCGGCTCCACGGGCACGAACAGGTCGGCCGCCTCGCGATGGGCGAGGAACGCATCGACGGCCACCTTCCGTGCGGCGGGCACGCTCACGAGGTCGATCGATTCGCCGAGCGCGCTCTCGAGCACCGGCTGCCAGAAGAGCTCCACGACCCGCGCGGGCTGGCCGGCAGCCCTGAGCCATTCCGCCGCCGACTGGCCGCCGGGCGCATCGGCGTCGCGGCAGCGTGCCAGGCGCAGCATGCCCCGCGCGAGCGCCACTTTTTCAGCGCTGGAAAAATGCCCGAGCGAGAGGAGCAGGGGAGCGAGGTGCAGCGGGGCGGGCAGCCGGCGCGAGGGCGTGCAGGCGGCCCGGGCGCCGTCGGGGCCGATGAACCACAGCGTGCGGTCGTGCCGCAGGCCATCCTCGAGGCCCGTGGTCCGGCACAGGTCGAGGAAGTTCGTGCAGCAGCCCATGGCCACGTGCTGGCACGCGTCGACGAGGCCGCCGCCGACGGGATCCTCGAACGACGCCGCGCGGCCGCCGCAGCGCCGGCGCGACTCGACCACGGTCACCGCCATGCCGCGCTCGACGAGCGCCGCCGCGGCTGCGAGGCCCGCGAGGCCCCCGCCTACGATCGCAACCCGCGGCCTCGGACCCGCACCGTGCACGAACGTCATCTCGCTCATGGCTGCGGCCCCACCACCACGCCCGCGAGCGTGTGCGCGAGCACGATCGCCCGCGGTGGCTTCAAGCGCCGCGTGAAGATCGCGGTGCCCGCCCGCCGCACGGCCTTGAACAGGGCGTGGTAGGCGCCGTACATGGCGCGAAACACGATCCGTCCGTCGGTCGTGAGCAGCGGATCGAGCCGCGCCGCCTCCCGGAAACAGTCCGCCGTGCGGTCGACGTACAGCCGGGCGAGCCGGGCGAGCCCTGGTTGATCCCCGCCCGCCGCGACGTCGGCAGCGGTGCAGCCGCAGGCCTGCAGGTCTTCCCGCGCGAGATACAGCCGGCCCCGATCGCGATCCTCGGGCAGGTCGCGCAGAATGTTCGTGAGCTGGAAGGCGAGGCCGCAGGCATGGGCGGCCGGGAGCGCGGCGGGGGACAGGTAGCCCCACACATGGATCGACGCGATGCCGACGGCGCTCGCCACGCGGCGGCAATACTCCTCAAGTTCGCGAAACGTGTCGAAGCCGCGCGGCTCGAGGTCGATCCGCACGCCATCGAGGATGTCGAACAGGCTCGCCGCGGGCACGGCGAACCGCCGCGCCGTGTCGGCGACGGCCCGCAGCACGGGATCGTCGACGTGCTCGCCGGCGAGCGCGTGCCGCAGGCTCCGCTCGAAGCCCTCCAACTCGGCCGCGGCGGCCCGCCGATCCGGGGCGTCGTCGACGATGTCGTCGGCCCGACGGCAGAAGGCGTAGAGGGCCGTGGTGCCCTGACGCTTTCCCTGCGGGAGCAGGCGGATCGGCAGTGCGAAGCTCGAGCCCGATCGGCTGAGGACGTCGGCGCAGGTGGCGTGATCGGCGGCCAGCGTCATCAGGCACGCTCCGCCGACGACACCAACAACGACTGCCACCATGCGGCCCCGGCCAGCCGCAGCTTCCGCCAGCGGCCGACGACGGGCCGGGTGGCGAGCGTGTCGTACCCCAGCCGTTCGATCGCGTCGGCCAGGGCGCGGCCGCCGGCCAGGAACAGGCGGATCGCCGGCCGCAGGGCCGAGGGCGCGAGCCCCGCGAGCGGCGCCCCGGCATCGAAGCGTTCACGGGCCCAAGCCACCTCGTCGCGCACCAGCGCCCGCAGCTGCGGCCCGGCCGTGGAGGTATCGAGGTCCGTCGGCTCCACGCCGTGGCGGGTAAGATCCTCGGCCGGCAGATAGATCCGGCCCGCCCGCCGGTCGCGGCGGAGGTCCTGCCAGAAGTTCACGAGTTGCAGGCCGGTGCAGATGGCGTCGGACATGGCGACGAGACTCGGCTCCCGGCAGCCCTCGAGCGCGAGCACGATCCGGCCCACGGGATCGGCCGACCGGCTGCAGTAGCGGAGCAGGGCGGCGCGGGTCGGATAGCGGACCGCGACGCCCTCGTGGTCGAACGCCTGGTCCTCCTCGAACGCCGAGAGCAGTTCGGCGAACGGCTCGATCGTGAGGCCGGTCTGCCGGACCGTGTCGGCGAGGGCGACGTACACCGGATGCGTCGGCCGGCCCGCGAAGCACTCGTCGAGCCCGTGTCGCCAGGCCGCAAGCTGCCGCCCCGCGTCGGCGGCAGAGGGCGCCTCGTCGGCGAGGTCGTCGCTCCAGCGGGCGAACGCGTAGACATTGGCCAGGTGCTGCCGGAGCCTGGCGGGCACGAGCCGCGTGGCCACGGTGAAGTTTTCGTAGTGCCGCGTCGCCACCTCGCGGCACCACGCCTCCGCCGCGGCGAGGTCGGGCGTCGCGGGCAGCGGAGCGATCGCCCAGGGCGTTGGATCGCGGCTCTCCGCGGCAGGGGGCTTGGCGACGGGCATGGGGCGTCTTTCTCTGGCCGCGTGGCGGCGATTCCACTACGATTCGTTCGTATCATATCCCCCGCCATCAGGAACGAGGCCGATGAAGATCCTGCTCGCCAGCCCCCGGGGGTTTTGTGCCGGCGTCAACATGGCGATCGAGACGCTGGAAACCGCGATCCGGCTCTACGGCACGCCGATCTACGTGTACCACGAGATCGTCCACAACAAGCACGTGGTCGACCGGTTCGTCCGCGAGGGGGCCGTGTTCGTGAACGCGGTCGAGGAGGTGCCCGAGGGGGCCGTGCTCCTGTTTTCGGCCCACGGCGTGGCCCCGGAGGTGCGGCGGGTTTCGGCGGAGCGTCGCCTGCGGGCGATCGACGCCACCTGCCCGCTCGTCACGAAGGTCCACCTCGAGGCGATCAAATACGCGAAGGCCGGCTACCGGATCGTGCTGATCGGCCACGAGGGGCACGACGAGGTGATCGGCACGATGGGGCAGGCCCCCGAAGCCTTCACGCTCGTCGACAGCACCGATGAGGTCGACCGGCTTCCCTTCGGCCCGTCCGACAGGCTGGCCTACCTGACGCAAACGACGCTCTCGGTCGACGACGCCTCGCGGATCATCCAGCGGCTCAAGGAGCGGTTTCCGCACATCGTCGGCCCGCCCAAAGACGACATCTGCTACGCGACGCAGAACCGGCAGGAGGCCGTGCGGATCCTGGCGGAGGGCGCCGACATCGTGATCGTGCTCGGCAGCCAGAACAGCTCCAACAGCCAGCGGCTCGCGGAACTGGCCCGTGACACCGGCATCCGTGCCTACCTCATCGACGGCGCCAACGAGATCGACCCCGCCTGGTTCACAGGCGACGAGACGGTGGTGATCACGGCCGGGGCGAGCGCGCCCGAGAGCGTCGTGCAGGACTGCGTGTCGTGGCTGCAGACGCGGTATGGCGCGACGGTGGAGGAGCGGACGATCCGCGAGGAAGAGGTCTATTTTCCGCTGCCGAAGGAGTTGCGGGCGGCGGCGGCGGCGGTGCAGCTGCCGATGGCCTGAGCTACTGAGCCGTCGCCCGGGTCAGCCGTCGACCGGCTGGTCGGGCGTGGCGAGCACGAGTTGGTAGAGCGCGAGATCGAGCCAGCGGCCGAACTTGAATCCCGCCTGTCGCACGACGCCGCACTTCGCGAAGCCCAGCCGCTCGTGAAATGCAACGCTCGCCGCGTTGGCGGCATCGACGGCCCCGACCATCACATGCAGCTGCTGCTCTCCTGCGAGGGCGACGAGCCGTCGCATCACCGCCGTGCCCACGCCCCGCCCGCGGTGGTCGCGATGCACGTACACGGAGTGCTCGACGGTGTACTTGTAGGCCGGAAACGCCCGAAACGTGCCATACGTCGCGAAGCCCAGCAGCCGCCCCGAGCGGTCGACGGCGCCGACCACCGGAAACCCGCCGGCCCGCTTGGCCTCGAACCATGGGCCCATCGTCTCGATACCGCGCGGGTGGTAATCGTAGAGCGCCGTCGAGGTGACGATGGCCTCGTTGAGGATTTCGAGGATCGCGCCGGCATGGAGCGCGGCCGTGCAGGTGATGATGTTCATGGAAAGGACGTGGCCATGGGGATCAAGGCCGATCGGCGGCCCCGCCCTCGCTCGCCTCGAAGATGAGGATGTCCTGCCCGCCCTCGTCCTTCAGCGTGAGCGTGGTCTTCGTCACGGCATGCTTCCGGGCCTTCCGCAGCAGGTCGAGATAGATCGACTCGGCCCGCATCTCGTCTTCGGAGCCGGCCATCCTCGTCGTGCGTAGGTCTCCGACCAAAAATCCTCCGTCCTGGGTGATCGTGCAGGGCCCACCGTAGGTGTTGACCGCGGACCGGCCGGAAATCTCCGCCGCGCCGCACTCGGCCGTGATCTCGTACTCCGCCGGGTTGAGCGAACTCGCCGACCATCCCGTCAACTGCCACTTCGTGCCCTTGAGATCCTGCCCGACGGCACCGGCCCCATCTCCGCCCCCGCATCCCGTCGCGAGCACTCCCACGACGCCGCAGATCATCATCCATCGCCTCATGGCCGACGCTCCTCTCTCTCACCGAACGCCTAACATCCCACGGCGGGCGCGGGCACTTCGCCAAAGTGTACCGCGAGTCCGCCGCGTCGCGTGGTTCGCCCTTCCTCGGCGATTACTCGACGCTTTTGGTCCCCCGCTTGCCCACCGCATACAGGACTACCAAGAGGACGAAGTACGAGGCGACAAGGCCCGTCTGCACCCAATAGGCAAGGGTCGAGCGGCCATCCAACACCAATTCGAGAGCATCGGAACCATTGACAGCGCTCAGGCCGAGCACGGTCACGCCAAGCGCCACGATCGCGGCGGGAACCGCGATCTGATCCAAAGCCGCGTTCACAAAGAGGCAGATGCATGCCACGACAGCGAAGGAGATGATCTTGTCCTGATACGCATAGAAGGGAACGTCGTAGTAGACGAACAACAGCGGGTATTTCAGACCAAAGAAGTGAGCCACCGCTATGCAGCAAAAGTAGGCTGCGCCAGCCCACAGGGCGAGCCGAAGAAACACGGGAGGCGGATTCCTGGTGCTCATCAGACGATTGAATCTCCTGGCGAACGGCGGCGACCAGCGGCTCGCGACCAAGTGATTATCCACGCAGCTGGGCTTCATCGCGAGTCCGCTGCATCGCTTTGTTCGCCGTGCCCTCGCAACTCAACCTCGCGACTGCCAGGCCGAAGGGTCTCGGGCGCTGTGGAGGGCAGCCAACACCTCAACACGATCTGCGAGCACGACGAAGTAACCGATCTAACGAAACTGCTTCAGTCTTGCGGCACGCACATCCTCCCACACCTTGCCATGCAACTCCGGCGTCGTTTCGATGCGGGCAAGCACGTGGCGGATACGGACAAGAAACTAGTTTCCGAGGCCAACACGAACGGCCGCCAGCTGGTCGCGGGCCTCCTGGACATCTATCTCTGCCTCGTGCCGCAGGATGACCGGAGGCTCACGAACCACCCTCAAGCCGATCCAGCACTTCCCGCCACGGCTTGCCGACGCCGGGGGATTCGGCGGCGCGGCCGCGGCGTGTGGCGAGTTCCACCACATGCCAATCAGGAATCTCCTACGGTTCGACCTGTTCCGGCAGGCTATCCCAGATCTATTCGATGAGATCGAGGCGATTGCGCACGCTCAGGCGATCGATGCCCAATGAATCGATCCGAACGGCCACGGGTATTCTCCCTGAAGGACGACGAGAACCCATAGCAGCTTACCGCCTGGGCATGGCGGCGGAAAACTCCGGCTGGCCGTGGACCGTCGGCCATCTCTTTTCTGGCGAACGGCGGCAACGAGCGGCTCGCGACCAAGGAACTATCCGCACCGCCGAACTTTATCGCGAGTCCGCTGCATTGCCTGGTTCGGCAGCCTTGTTTGCTAGCTACTCGGCCCGTCAAGCCGCCCGGCGGTACTAGCCGCCGCGCCGGTCGCGACCCGCCGTGCCAGCGTCTCCCGCCAGTTTGTCGAGAGCGCTGGGCACGCACCCAAAACCCTCGCCGCAGCCATGTCGGCCTTATTGTGGTGCATAACTTCATTGGCGGCCGCTACCGTCCAATCCGGATGAAGTCGGTCGAAGAGTACCAAGCGTTCACCCGCCTCCACCGAGCCTTCTCTCAGCACACGAAAATACCACCCTGTCCGGCCCGTCTGCTGCACCCGCAGCGCCAGATCCTTGACCCGCCATCGTCGGGCCAGCTTCCAGCATGGCTGCCTGGGCTGCGATACCTGCACCAGCGCCCGGCCGATCTCAAACACGTCGCCGATGCACACCGCTGCTTCGAGCAATCCAGCGGTCGTGAAGTTCTCCCCGAACGCTCCGCGTGGCAGCCTCGCGATGCCGAGTTCGGTTTCCCAATACGAGTAATGCTCTGAGGGGTAGATGTTCACGGCCTTCTCCAGCCCGCCGTGGTTTTGGAGGTCGGCCTGCCCGTCGCCAGCGAGGTTGGTGCGCCCAACCCACACCGGTCCAGCGACCGGTTCCTTGAAGAAGCCGGTGGTCCACGCCCGGTCCATCGGGTCGGCAGCATCCGGCCGTCCGAGCGACCGGGGCAGGCCAACTTGGATCGAGAGAATCTCCACGTGCGTTGCGCTCTTCGGTTGCCGAACGGTTGCGATCAGCGGCTCGCGACCTTTGACAAACCATACCGGTCGATTTCATCGCGAGTCCGCTGCATCGCTTGGTTCGCATTGCGATTCCTTACGACTTCAAGCACTGGTCGGAATCCTTTCGGCAAGACCCGACAGGGGGGAAGCCTCCAGTCGCCGAGCCACAATCTCGCGGTGATGATCAAAGTGAAACAGCGTGAACATCAACATCTCCCGCACCGTCACCCGTCCCAAGACAGGATGAGGCAGCCGATAGCGATCTAGATCCTGCTCGCGCCAGGGCTCAATTGCTTTCTCCAACCTGAGAACCGTGCCCTCAAACTGGAGGACGAGTCGACCTTGGTCGGCGGCCGGTTCGACCGGAACCGCTTCGCGAGGAGGTGCATAGCGGCCAGCCGTAGCCCCAGCCGCAAGTCCGTCACGATAGGCAGACTGCAATGCCTCCCAGCTTTGGGATGGTATGCGTGTCGTGCCGAAGCATGCTCGAAGCATAAGTCGCGGAATGCGCAAGGCCAGCGTCACCGGCGCCGTCGAGATCATGAGATGATGGATATTGTCTGCCGGCGACCACTTGCGATCGTGCCGAGACCAAAATCGTTGCACTTCCATGCGTCGCAAGAGTTCGAGGCCTTCCCCGCGGAGGTTGGCGAGCATTGCGAGAATGCGTTTCTTCGTCGGCACAGCGTGCGGAGCCTCCGCCGTCGGGGCGTCGCCGCATGGTGGTCCATGGGGCGTCATTGTCGCGTTACTCCTCGACGACCACAGAGGGCACATTGGCTGGCAATACGCTGGCTGTGCCAATGCTGCCGTTCGCGAGATGGGCGAGCATTCCGCATGCGAGGCATATAGCGGCAATCACATCCGTCGCAAACACTTTGCGCAGGTGGTCGTTGTAGCCACCCACGTGCCAAGCAAGCAGTAGGAATGAGCCCACGCTGACGGCACCCGCAACCAAGCCCGCAAGTCGCAGCGGAGGAATGAGAGCGGCGATGAATAGAAATGCTCCGAGAAGGCCGAAGAGCACCGCCCTGTGGCGCATCAATATGGCAAGGTTCGGATCACCGATAGAAATGCCATAAAGCCCGGAAAGATGCTTTTCACCGAATGCTCCCAGTAGGGGCAGCACGTGAATGGCCGCGACGATGAGGAGCATGATTGTCGCGATGGAGTGCATGCAATAACTCGGCAACTGCGAACGATGGCGACCAATGGCTCGCGGACGCTGGATGAACGATCACTCAGGACGCTGCCCGCGAGTCCATTGCATCGCTTGGTTCCGTGTGCTTCTTCACAGAACCGGACACGACCCGGCGGCCTGACGCGCTCAGCCTCTCACGCAGTCGCTGCCGGAACTTCCCGACATCACCGCCGCTGGCCTCCAGCAGACGACGGCGCACCTCGTGGATCTCAGCGACCACGGGATCGGAGTAAAGAGATTCATCAGGCATCTGAAAACTCCTCAGTCGTGGCGATGAGGGGTGGCGGGAATCCTTCGGCCCTGAGTGTCTCTTACAGTGCGGGAAGCAGATTCGCATTTGTGATGTGCTTACAGTCCCAAGTCAACAAGTAGACTACGCGGGCCACAGTTGCCAAGTCGACGAATTGAGCGTCCGCCACAGTTGTTGGTGGCAACAGATGCCGTACGAGCAACTTATCGGCAACTCTATCCGCATCCGCGGACTCGCCGAGGAGAGGCAAGCCTTCGAGCATGCGAAGGTGATCCGCCGCTGCCGTCGGATCACCCGCCCCGGCCTGATCCAACACAAGTTGGCTGATA
>JBJSZP010000444.1:0-646 GCA_046090365.1 Planctomycetia bacterium | reverse complement strand
CCGACCTGGCCCGGCTGGGCTGCGACCCGCAATGGATCGTCGAGCGGTCGGGGATCCGCGAGCGGCGGCAGGCGCCACCCGAGATGGCCACGAGCGACATGGCCGCCGAGGCGGGCCGTGCCGCCCTCGCGCAGGCGGGCGTCGCGCCGGCCGACGTCGATCTCGTCGTCCTCGGCACGTTCACGCCGGACATGTGCATCCCCTCCACAGCCTGCATCGTCCAGGAGAAGCTCGGCCTCGACGCGGCCGCGATGGACGTGACCGCCGCCTGCGCCGGCTTCGCCTACGCCCTCGTGACGGCGGCCCAGTTCGTCGTGGCCGGATCGAGCCGCCTTGCGCTCGTCATCGGCGCCGACACGAACTCGCGCGTCGTCGACCCGAACGACATCAAGACCTGGCCGCTGTTCGGACGGCGCGGGGGCCGTGCTGCTCGAGCCCGTCGCGTCCGAGGCCCCCGGCCGCGAATCCGGCCTGCTCGCCTTCTCGCTCGGCTCCGACGGCCGTGGGGCCGAACTGCTGCAGTGCCCGATGAGCGGCTCGCGGCAGCCGGTGACCGCTGCGGGAGCCGAGCGGCGCGAGCAGTTCATGCAGATGGACGGCCGGGCCGTGTTCAAGTGGGCGATCCGCCTCGCCGAGGAGAACATCC
>JBJSZP010000443.1:0-9845 GCA_046090365.1 Planctomycetia bacterium | reverse complement strand
TGCGGATCGAGGTCGATCACCAGCGTCGTCCGGCCGCCATCGCGGTCCGTGAACACGAGCGCAGCATCCCAGCAATCGAGTGGCCGCGATGACCGCGCGGAGCCTTCGCCACGCCGATCGTCCCGCAGCGCCCGCCCGGCATCTGACGCGACGCCCGCCTGAGCACGCATGTCGTCCCACGTGAAGTTCGCGTCCTCGACGAGCCCGCGTCGCAGGTGGACCAGGCCCGGGGCCTTGGACACGTCGACCCTCGTGGCAGACGCCAGCCGTCGCGGCGCACCGCCCTGCTGCACGCCGAGCAGCTCGACCCGGACGGCCGAGGTGATCCTGCGGGCCGCGACCGGACCGAAAAAAGCCAGGCACCGGCTCGTCTGCTGCCGTTGAAACCAGATCGCCCCGACCGCGGCCGCCACCCCCAGCAGGAGCAGCCCCACGACCAGCCACGTGCCGCGCCGAGCGGATGGATCGCGTTCCATGGCCATGTCTCCTGTGGCGACGTGCCGCCGCCGCGGGCACTGTATACTGCCGGCGGTTCGGGGGCGGCAGTCTCGTCGCCGTCCGCACCGGACAATCCGTCGGAGATGCCCCGCATGCCCAACGCCTTCGATCCCTACCGTGAAGCGCTCGTCGTCGAGAACCACACGATCTGGCCGGACGACTACGAAGACTGGTCGCGGGCCGACAAGTCGCGGGTCGAAACGCTCCTGCATGCGAGCCCGGCCGAGGCCGCCGAACTAGACTACGTTCGCCAGCACACCGGCTTCGCCCGCGTGATCACCGTCACGCCGGCTGACCTCGAGCGGGTGAGCGTGGCCTGACCGTGGCGCCCCGCACGATCCGCCTCCGACTCGACGGCGCGGCGGCCGGCGACCGCTCCTACGACATCGTCGTCGGCCGGGGCACGATCGCATCGCTCGGCACGGCGCTCGCGGCCACCGCGGCCCGCCGCAGCGTCGTCGTCGCCGATGCCGCCGTCGCCGCCACGCACGCCGCCACCGCCACCGCCAGCCTCGCGGCCGCGGGCATCGACGCGACGCTCCTCACCGTCCGGCCGGGCGAGGCCTCGAAGTCGGTCGCCGAGGCCGCACGGCTGTGGAGCGAGTTTGCCCGGCTCGCCGTCGATCGGCACACGCACGTGGTGGCCGTCGGGGGCGGCGTCGTGGGCGACCTCACCGGCTTCGTGGCGGCCACGTTCGCCCGCGGCCTCCCCGTGTGGCACGTGCCGACCACGGTCGTCGCCCAGGTCGACAGCGCCATCGGCGGCAAGACGGGCATCAACCTCGACGCCGGCAAGAACCTCGTGGGCGCCTTCTGGCAGCCGCGCGGCGTCGTGGCCGACATCGACACGCTCGCCACGCTGCCGCCGCGCGAGTTCACGAGCGGTCTGGCCGAGGTCGTGAAATACGGCGTGATCCTCGACGCGGAGTTCTTCGCCTGGCTCGAGGCGAATGCCGCGGCCATCCGCGGCCGAACGCCCGAAGCTCTCCAGCACGTCGTCGAGCGGTCGGCCGCCCTCAAGGCCCACGTCGTGGAGCGCGACGAGCGCGAGACGAGCGGCCTGCGTGCGATCCTCAACTACGGCCACACCTTCGCCCACGCCTTCGAAACCTCCGCCGGCTACGGCACGCTCCTCCACGGCGAGGCCGTGGCGATCGGCATGACGGCGGCGGCGCAGCTCGCCGCGCTCCTCGGCCGCGTGGCCCCCGACGTCGTCGCGCGGCAGGACGCGCTCGTGCGGGCGCTCGGCCTGCCCGTGACGGCGGCCGACCTCGCCTGGATGCCGCCAAGCCCCGAAGCCCTGCTCACGATCATGGGGCGCGACAAGAAGACCGTCGACGGCCGCCTCCGCTTCGTGCTGCCGAGCCGCATCGGCCACGTCGAACTCGTCGACGGCATCGACGCCACGCTCGTGCGCCGCGTGCTGTAGGACAGGCTTCAGCCTGTCATGCCCGGTTAGAAGCGTGCCGGCTCGGGGTTGCCCATGCCCTCGAGCGGGCTATGGGAGCGAGCGAAGCCATGGATGGCGAAGCGAAGCGGACATGCAGAGAGCCGAAGCCTGGAGGGCGAAGGCGAACGTCCGGCGAGAGGGTCTGAGCAGTCACGAGCCGGCGCGCGTGCGCGCACTACTCCAAGCCGTATGCTCCCGCGACGGGGACGTCGAGGCCGGTGCGGCTCGCGAACTGGGTCCGCGAGAGGAACCGCGGCTCGAGGTTGAACGTCACGCCGACATTGTTGCGGCTGTAGTCGACGTTGAACCCGAAGGTCATCAGGAACGACTCGCCGATCCGCGTGAGCTGGAAGTTCTGGCCGATGTTCGCGCCGCGGAGATCGAGGGCGCTGCCGAACGTGCTGGCCCACTTCGGACTCATGCGATAGGTGTAGGAGCCGATGAGGACGCTCGCCTGGATCGGCCCGCCGAACTCGTTGTAGCCGAGGTAGAAGCTGCCGCGGGGCGTGCGATTCAAGAGCGCCCCGACGGTGAACAGCTGCTGGCCGCCCGCAAAGAAGTCGACGTCGGCCGAGGAGAGCACCGTCGTGCGGTCGCCCACGTGCCAGCGGAAGTCGTACTGCCAGAGCCCCATGGCCGAGCCGAAGTTCTGCCCGGACACGGGGAACAGCTCGCCGTCGACGTCGAACGTGATCCAGTCGATGATCCGACGGTTGCCGGCCGGGCCGCGCTTCGTCTGCCACCGCTGCCGCGCGGCGAGGCGGAACACCGTGAGGTCGTTGGCGATCTCGGTGGGGCCGGTCACCCAGCCGGCCAGGCCGCGGCGCACGGCGTAGAACCGCGGGTCATATTTCCCATCGGGCCCGAAGATGAACGGCGAGCCAAGCGGAATCGGCTGGCCGGGGATCGCGCCGTAGTCCCAGTATGGGATGTTGCGCCGGTATTGGTTGATCGTGTCGTCGTCGATCTGGTCGTAGAGCGGAAACTGGGTGATGCTCTGCGTGGCATCGGTGTAGGCGAACTCCGCCTCGAACACGACCTTGTGCGCGAGCCCGTGCACATTCCAGAGCTGGCTCTCGACGGTGTTGTCAGCCGTCCACATGGGCAGGCTCGAGCGGATGCCCACCTGGCCGTAGGCCCGGTTGATCGGGCTCTGGGACAGGTCCTGCCCCCAGTTGGCCAGCTCGCCGAGGGCGTAAGGCACGAGCTTCACGGGCCCGGCCTGGAACGGCAGGTCGAGCTCGTGCCGCGTGGCGAGCCGCTGGCCGATGACGTTGTTCTCGTAGGGGAGCGTGGTCCAGTAGCCGTTGGTCTGGCTGTTGTTCAGGCCGAGCGTCGGCGTCTGCGGCAGGTTCTGCCGCGCGTAGGCGACGTTCGAGTGCGCATACCAGGTGACGGCGTCGCGCAGGAGCGGCTGGCCGAGATAATAGTGGTCGAGCCGGGGCCACCACTCCGTCTGCGTGAAGAACTGGTTCACCCGCACGCTCGCCAGCAGGCGGAGCTCGCGGTTGTCGATCGGCCGGCGCAGGTCGAGCCAGGTGCGCTGCTCGTAGCCCTCCTCCCACTCCGCCTCGTAATACTGCTCGAGGAAGTTCATGTCGCTGATCCAGCCTGCCGTACCACGGGCCTGCCAGCCGCCGCCGAGATCCTGCCGATGCCGCCAGAACGACCGGCCGCGGAAGGTGCGATCCGGAAATCCAGGATAGGTGAGGTCGCGCCTGTTCAAGCCGACGTTGTCGCGACCGACGTCGCCGATGAACCAGGCGTCGAGGATGCCGCTGGCCGGCGTGCCGAGGCCGAGGAAATCCGGCCGGTTGTAGAGCAGCGACGTGCCGCCGCCCGGCCCGCGCAGGCTGAGGTAGTCGATGTCGAAGTCCCAGTCGACGCCGTCGGGCGGCCGCTGCCAGCCGAATACCTGGAACGCGTCCCAGCTGGTGAGAATCTGCGTGCCGAAGATCTGGTCATTCTTCAATTGCAGATCGTTGATGTAGAACGTCGGCTTCTTGGCGTTCGTCGCGAGCACGGGCCACCACAGCACCGGCACGCCGCCGAGCGTCACGGTGTTGCCACGACTGGTGATGAACTGCTGGTGCTCGACCGCGGGCTCGCCCGTCACCGGATCGATCATCGGCTGACCCGAGCCGCTCGGCAGCGGAATCTGCTCGTCGATGAACTCGAGCTGGCGGGAGCGGAACTCCCACGTGGGCACACCGAGGCGGCTCGACGTGAGCCCCGTCTGCTGGGCGACGAATCGGCTGCGGTCGATCTGCCGGAGCACGTCGGCCCGCAGCCGCACCACGCCGGAGTAGTTGTCGACCGGGGTGAGCACGGTGGCACCGGTGATCACGCCGCTCGATCGCGGCACGTCGTAGAACATTCCCACGGCCTCGACCACGCGCTGTCCCTGCCGGAAGACCACGTTGCCTTCCATGTAGAGTTCGAGCGGCGTGTCGGCGGCCTGCGCACCCGTGCCGCCGAGATCGGGCTGCCCTTGGCCGCGCGTCCAGAGCACGAGCCGGTCGGCCGAGATGTCGAGCGGGCCGGCGGGGTCGACACCGTCGATCACGAGATTCACGCCGGAGGTGATCACGCCGATCCACTCGCCCCCCGCGGGGCTCGGGAACCAGCGCACATTGAGCGGCACGCTCGACCGGGGAAACGCCCGCAGGCGGCGGGTGGCCGCGACGACCGGCACCTGCGGGGCGGCCGGCGCGCCGAACTCGCTGAACTGGGCCTTCTCCACGGCCTTGTCACCGACGGCCTGCTCGGCCGCCGTCAACCGGATCGCATCGCCGTCGCCCGCAGCGTCATGCACCGCCGGCCGTACGCCCGCCTCGGGAGGAGCCTCGTAGATCGCCGGTGTTCCCGTCGCCGGCACGATGCTCGTGAAGTCGAGGTCGGGGTCGCGGTAGGTCCAGAACCGCCCCGTCCAGCGGCTGCCGCGCACCGTGGACGCGGGCGCGGCGTCGGCGGTTGCGGCGGCGGTCACGGCGACGTCGCCGGCCATGCGCACGAGCAAGCCGCGCACCCGCGGGCCGCCCTCGTCGTCGTCTTCCTGCTCGGCGACGACAGCGTCCTGCTCGATCCACACGACGGCCTCGTGGCTCCGCGCCTCGGTCGCGCCCTGCACGATTGTCACGCCGCCGGTGAGATGCCAGACGTCGTACGAGCCCTCCGTCCACCGCGCGGCCTGCGTGGCGCGGATCGAGAGCTTTTCACCGGGATCGACCGATGGCACCTCGATCCGGCCGGCCTCCGCGATCGCGGCTGCGAGCCCGCGGGCCGGCACCGCCGCCAGCACGCCGGCAGACGCCGTGTCGCCCACGGCGGGCTGCACCGCGTCTGCGCCGACCGCGGCGGAGAGCCCGCTGACCGTGCATGCCATGAGCGCCAGCAGCGGCATCGCCGCCGACAGCACGAACTGGCGCACAGCGATCCCCTGCGGCTGGCTGGATCGCCGGCGGAACACGGGCGCGAAAGGCTCGTCGCGATGGTGCAAGCGCAGGGTCTGCGGGGTGACGGTGGAGGGCTCGAACCAAAAAGCGCGGGACTATAGAGGCGGCTTTTTTTGCGGGTCAAGGCGGGAGCAGACCCCGGTCTCGCCCGTAAACGTTGCCGGCCAAGGGGTTACGGTCCGGCTGGCGGCCGCGATAAGATACGGCCCCCAAGAATCATTCCTGCACCGGCGGATGCAGGCCCAGACCTCCCCATTTCCCAAGAAGTCGGCCATCACCTCCGCAGCCATCCCACCATCCCCCGCTCCGGCCGCCTCCACAGATCGCCCGGTGCGCCCCGTGTGTGAGCGGATCGCGGCCTGGCTCATCGCCCGGCGCGGGATTCTCGCCGTGGTCGCGATCGCGCTGGCGATCGCGGGGGTGGAGCGATCGCGGCACCTCGAGTTTGCACGGTCGATCGACACGATGTTCGATCGCGCCGACCCGGCGCTCGTACCCTACCGGCGCATGGCCCGCGCCTTCGGATCGAGCGAAGTGGTGCTCGTGGCCTACGACGCTCCCGACCTGTTCACGCCCGCGGGTATCGACCGGCTCGGCGAGGTGACCGCGGCGCTCGAGGACACGCCGGGCATCGCATCGGCGACGAGCCTCGCAAGCACGCCGCTCGGCAGACGGATCATCGACGTCGACGCCAGCCCCACGGCCCGCAAACTCGTGAAACTCATGGAGGGCTACACGCTCGGCGCCGACCATCGCACCGCCGCGATCGCCTGCGTGCTCGCACAGCCGGCCCCATCCCCGAACGACGGGTCTCGGCAAGCGGCCCGCTCGCAGGCGGCGAACCGGGCCGACACGATCGACCGCGTGCGGGCACTCGTCGCCGACCTGCCCGGTGGCACGGTGGCCGGGGAGCCCGTCATGCTCCGCGACGGCTTCGCGATGCTCGAACGCGACGGCAACCTCCTCGGCACGAGCGCAGGCGTGCTCGCCGGGCTCGTGCTCCTCGTCTCGTTCCGCAGCCTGCGCTGGCTCGTGGTGCCGATGGCCGTGGTGCTGCTCGCCCTCTGGAGCACCCGCGGCATCCTCGCCGTGGCGGGGCTGAGGCTCACGATGGTCTCGACCATGCTCTCGGCGATGGTCACCGTCGTGGCGATCGCCACGGTGGTGCACGTGATCGTCGAATACCGCCGGCAGCGCGACGCCGGCCTCGAACCAGACGCGGCGCTGCGACAGGCGGTCACCCTGCTCTTCTGGCCCGTCGTGGGCGCGATCGCAACCGACGTGGTCGGCTTCGGCTCGCTCGTGTTCAGCCGCGTCGGCCCCGTGCACGACTTCGGGATCATGACGGCCGTGGGGGCCGTGATGGTGCTCGTGTCGGCGGCGCTCGCCGTGCCCTTCCTCGCACTCGCCGGCCGGTTCGACACCGATCCCCGCCGCGCCTGGGGCGAGGCCGCTCTCGAACTCGGCCTCGACGGGCTCGTAAAGCGGATCGTGCGCCGCCCGGGCCGGATTCTCCTCGTGTCGGGCGCGGCCGTCGCGCTCGCCATCGCCGGAATGCGCTGGCTCGAGGTCGAGACCGACTTCACGCGCAACTTCAGGCCGTCGAGCCCGATCGTCGCGTCTTACGACATGATCGAGTCGCGGCTCGGGGGTGCGGGCGTGTGGGACGTACTCGTGCCGACATCGGAGCCGATCGACGGCACCGTGCTTTCGAACCTCGCCCGGCTCGAGCAGCGGCTGCGGGAGGAGGTGACCTCAGCCGATGCCGCGGGAACGACCGCCCCGGCGCTCACGAAGGTGATGAGCGTGGCCGACGTGCTGGCGGCGATCTCACCGATCTCACTGCAGCGGCTGGAGCAAACGAAGGTCGGCAACTGGCTGGTGGCCGGGGCGATCCGGCTGCTCGAGGAGGAGTTGCCGCAGCTCGGCCGGGCGTTGATCGGACGCGACCCGGCCGACGGCTCGATCTGGCTGCGCGTGATGCTGCGGGCAAGGGAACGGCAGCCGGCCGCCGAGAAGCGGTCGATCATCGAGGGGGTGCGCAGGATCGTGGCCGAGGAGTTCCCGGCTACCGCCAACGCGCCGGGCGGCGAGGTCACCGGCTTCTTCGTGCTCTTGGCACAGCTCGTCGATCGGATGCTCGCCGACCAGTGGTTCACGTTCTTCCTGGCGGCAGCTGGCATCTTTGCACTTCTCGCGATCGGCTTTCGCAGCTGGCTCCTGGCGGCGGTGGCCCTCGTGCCCAACGCGCTGCCGATCTTCGTCGTGCTCGGCCTGATGGGCTGGGCGGGCCTGCGAATCAACATGGGCACCGCGATGATCGCGGCGGTGTCGATGGGGCTGTCGGTGGACAGTTCGATCCACTACATCGCCGCCTTCCGACGCCGCCTCCACGACGGCCAGGCCTTCTCGGCGGCCCTGGAGACGGCCCATCAGACCGCCGGCCGGGCGATGGTGTTCTCGACGCTCGCGCTCGTCGTCGGCTTCCTCGCGCTCACCACGAGCGGGTTCATCCCGACCGTCTCATTCGGGGCCCTCTCCTGCCTCACGCTCGTGGGCGGCCTGTTCGGAAACCTCGTGGTGCTGCCGGTGCTCCTCTCGCTGCTCTCGCCGTGGCTCGCCCCGGGCTGCGGAGAACGCGTTCAGACGCTACAACACGCGTCGTCAGCCTGACTGCGGATCCCTCGAGAGGCCACCATGACCATCGAAGCCACCGAATTTTCGCCGCGTCGCGGCGGCCGTGAGATCGTCGCCGACCCCTCCGCCCGCCCCGAGTCGGCCGAGGCCGACGCCCTCGTGCTGTTCCTCGCCGAGGGCGGCGTGGGCTCCGGAGCCTGCGGCGACGTCGACCGGGCGACGGGCGGGCTCCTCTCCCGGCTCGCAGCAGCCGGGGACATCACCGGGAAGCGGTTCGAATGCGTGCCGCTCCTCGCCCCGCCCGGCCTCCGTGCGGCGCAGCTCCTCGTCGTCGGCGTCGGCACGCGGCAGGATCTCGACGCGGGCACGCTCTACCGGGCCGCGGCCACGGCCACCCGGCAGCTCTCAGGCCGGCCCCGATCGCGCGTGGTGCTCGTGGCGGATGCCACGTGGAGCCCCCGCCAGACCGAGCAGGCCGTCGCGGGCGGCGCCGTGGGCATGGTGGGGCAGGATCTCTACCGGGCCGAGCGGAAGCGCACCCCCATCGGCACGACGGTGTGGGTCGGGGCGACCCCCGACGCGGTCGAGCGCGGCGCGGCCATCGGTGACGGCGTGAATCTCGCGCGGCGGCTCGTGAACACCGCGCCCGACGACATGTATCCCCAGACGTTCGCCGAGGAGGCCGCAGCCGTCGCCGGCCGCACCGGCATGGAGGTGACGATCTGGGACGAGGAGCAATTGGCCCGCGAACGCTGCCACGCGATCCTCGCCGTGGGGCGGGGCAGCCACCGGCCGCCCCGGCTCGTCGTCCTGCGCTACCGGGGCCCGGGACACGGCGACGGCCCCCCCGACCTCGCGCTCGTCGGCAAGGGCGTGACCTTCGACTCCGGCGGCCTGTCGCTCAAGCCTTCCGAATCGATGCTCACAATGAAGTGCGACATGGCGGGAGCCGCCGCCGTCCTCGGTGCCGCGGCCACGATCGCCGCCCTCAGGCTCCCCGTGCACCTCGTGGCCGCCGTCGGCCTCGCCGAAAACATGACCGGGCCGGCCGCCTACAAGCTCGGCGACGTGATCACCGCCCGCAGCGGCACCACGATCGAGGTCCACAACACCGACGCCGAGGGCCGCATCGTGCTCGCCGACGTGCTCGACGTGGTGAAGGGGCTCGGGCCCAGGCGGATCATCGACGCCGCCACGCTCACCGGCGCCTGCATGGTGGCCCTGGGCTACGACGTGGCCGGCCTGTTCACGAACGACCAGCCGCTGTGCGACGCCCTCGCCGCCGCAGCCCGTTCGGTAGGCGAGCCCGTCTGGCAGCTGCCGATGTACGCCGACTACGACGACCAGATCAAGAGCGAGGTGGCCGACATCAAGAACGTGGGCGAGGGCCGCTGGGGCGGCGCGATCACGGCGGCCAAGTTTCTCGAACGGTTCGTGGGCGGCATCCCCTGGACCCACGTCGACATCGCCGGCCCGGCCTTCGCGGAGAAGCCGCGGCCCTGGACCGACGGCGGCGGCACGGGCGCCATGGTGAGGGCATTCGTCGAATTCGCCCGCGGCCCGTAACCCCGTAGGACAGGCTTCAGCCTGTCATGCCCTGGTGGTAGCACGCCGGCTCAATGGTAGGGGCAACCCCTCGCCTCCCCGTTTCCAGTTGAGGAGGCTTCGGGCTCCCCGTGTCCCGGAGCAGGCGTATGCAGGCAAGCGCAGCCATGGATGGCGCAGCGCAGCCGGAGTCGAGTGAACGGAGGCCTGGAGGGCCGCAGTGAACGTCCGGCGACGGGATATGGGGAGCCCGAAGCCGG
>JBJSZP010000442.1:0-1628 GCA_046090365.1 Planctomycetia bacterium | reverse complement strand
GGCTGCGGAGGTGCTGGGCGTCGATCCCGACTGGATCATCTGCGGCAACGGGAGCGACGACCTGCTCACGATCCTCGTGCGCACGTTCGTGGGGGCGGGGGAGTGCCTGCGGATGCCCTCTCCGAGCTACATCCTCTACCGCACGCTCGCCGGCATCCAGGGCGCCGTGTGCGACGAGTTTCACTACGAGCGCGACTGGTCGCTCGCCGACGGCTTCGCGGCTCCGCAGACGGCGGCCGGCGACGACGTGAAGCTCGCGATTATCGCCAATCCCAATAGCCCCTCCGGCACGCTGCTCCCGCCGGCCCGCATCCGCGCGCTCGCCGACCGGCTGCCCTGCGCCCTCGTGGTCGACGAAGCCTACGGCGACTTCGCCGACGCGCACTGCCTCGATCTCGTCAAAGAGAACGATCGCGTGATCGTCACGCGCTCGTTCAGCAAGTCGTATGCGCTCGCCGGGCTGCGGTTCGGATTCGCCGTGGCCCAGCCGCACGTGATCGAGCAGCTGCTCAAGGTGAAGGATTCGTACAACTGCGACGCCCTCTCGATCGCGGCCGCCACCGCGGCGATCGACGACCAGGCCTGGCTCGCCGACAACCGCGCGAAGATCATCGCCACGCGCCGCCGGCTCACCGACGCCATGCGGGGGCTGGGCTACGACGCCGTCGAGAGCCAGGCCAACTTCGTGTGGTGTACGCACCCCGCGCGGCCGCACCGGCCCGTGTACGAGGCCCTCAAGGCCCAGGGCATCCTCATCCGCTACATGAACTACGCCGGCTGGGGCGACGGTCTGCGGATCACCGTCGGCACCGACGCCGAGATCGACGCCTTCCTCGCCTGCCTGAAGACCATCTGACCTTTTCCCATTCATCACGCCCTGGACCGATCATGGCCCGCACCGCCACCGTCACCCGCAACACCGCCGAAACGCAGATCACGCTCACGCTCGCCCTCGACGGCACCGGCAAGGCCGACGTCGCGACCGGCCTCGGCTTCTTCGACCACATCCTCGTGCTGCTCGCTGGCCACTCGCTCTGCGACCTCACGATCCGCTGCCAGGGCGACCTGCACGTCGACGGCCACCACACCGTGGAGGACGTGGGCCGCGCCCTCGGCCTCGCGCTCAAGGACTGCCTCGGCGACCGCCGCGGCATCCGCCGCTACGGCCACGCCATCATCCCGATGGACGAGGCGCTCGCCACCGTGGCCGTCGATCTCGGCGGCCGCGCCGCCTGCGTGTTCGCGGTCGATTTCCCCGTCCCCACGATCGGCACCTTCGACGCGCAGCTCGTGGAGGTGTTCTGGGAGAGCGTGGCGGCCACGGCCGGCATGAACTTCCACGCCGTCCTCCACCACGGCCGCAACGGCCACCACATCGCCGAAGCCGTCTTCAAAGCCGCGGCCCGCGCCCTGCGCGCAGCCATCGAACCCGACCCGCGCCAGCCCGGCATCCCCAGCACCAAGGGCACGCTCGCGGGCTGACGCTGGTTGATCGCGCGCCGGCTTCGGGCTCCCCGAATCCCGTCGCCGGACGTTCACTGCGGCCCTCCAGGCCTCCGTTCACTCGACTCCGGCTGCGCTGCGCCATCCATGGCTGCGCTTGCCTGCATACGCCTGCTCCAGGACAC
>JBJSZP010000441.1:0-4180 GCA_046090365.1 Planctomycetia bacterium | reverse complement strand
CTCCCCGTGTCCCGGGAGCCGGCGTGAGTCACCAGCGGAGCCATGGATGGCGCAGCGCCTGTGACTCCGAGCGAACGAAGCCCACGGAGGGGCGCAGTGAGCGTCCGGCGACGGGATACGGGGAGCCCGAAGCCGGCGCGCAACGACGGCCCTATCGGCCCGTGGGCTGCGGGGATCGTGCGGCACGTGTGCCGGCGGCTGACACGGCCAGCCAGTTGGGCACCTGGCCGGCCGACGGCAGCTTCACGACCTTCGCCGAACGGATGCCGCGGCAGGCGAGGACGGCCTTGATCGCCTCGGCCGAAGGCTCCTGGTCGAGGTTCAGCACGCCGATCGCGTCGCCGCCGGGCGTGGTGCGGCCCACCGTCATCTGGGCGATGTTCACGCCCATGCTGCCGAAGGCGGTGCCGACGCTGCCGATGATGCCCGGCACGTCCTGGTGCGTGAACACGAGCAGGATGCCGTCGAGGTAGGCCTCGAGGCGGTGCCCCTCGAGCTGCACGAGCCGCGGCATCGCGTGGCCGAAGAGCGTGCCGGCGGCGCGGTGCACGCGGTCGCCGGCGACGAGGTCGACGGCCACGACGGAGCTGAACGCACCCGGATCGGTGCGGCTCTGCTCAACGAGGTCGATGCCACGCTCGCGGAGCAGCATCTCGGCGTTCACGATGTTCACGTCGTCGAACGCGCTCTCGAGGAGGCCGGCCGCGAAGGCCGCCGTGACGAGCTTCGTGTTGCGGCCGGCGATCTCGCCGCGGTAGGCGATCGAGCACGACCGCGGCGGGGCCTCGTCGAGCTGCGAGAGGAGCAGGCCCAGCCGCCAGGCGAGGTCGAGGAAGCCGCGCACGCCCTCGAGCACCGCCGGATCGACGGCGCTCGAGTTCACCGAATGCCGGATCGTGCCGGTGGAGAAGAAGTCGACGAGCAGGCCGACGCCCTCGACCGCCACCTGCGACTGCGCCTCCTCCGTGCTCGCACCGAGGTGGGGCGTGACGAGCACGTTGGGCATGCCGAACAGCGGGCTCTCGGTGCAGGGCTCCTTCTCGAACACGTCGAGGGCCACGCCCCCGATGACGCCGCTCTGCAGCCCCTCGACGAGCGCCTGCTCGTCGTAGATCCCGCCGCGGGCGCAGTTGACGAGCCGCACGCCCTTCTTCACGACCGCGAGCTCCGGCCGGCCGATGAGGTGCCGCGTCTCCTCGGTGAGCGGCGTGTGCACCGTGAGGTAGTCGACCTCCGGCAGCATGCCGCGGACCGTGTCGACCAGTTCGATGCCGAGCTCGGTGGCCCGCTCCGGCGACAGGAAGGGGTCGTAGCCGACCACGCGCATGTCGAAGGCGCGGGCCCGCTTGGCGACGGCCTGGCCGATCCGGCCGAGCCCCACGATCCCGAGCGTCTTGCCCGCGAGCTGCACGCCCATGAACTTGTTGCGGTCCCAGCGGTGCTCCCGCAGGCTCGCGTCGGCGGCCGCGACGTTCCGCGACAGCGCGAGGATCAGGGCGAAGGCGTGCTCAGCCGTGCTCACGGTGTTGCCGGCGGGCGTGTTCATCACCACGATGCCCTGGCGCGTGGCGGCGTCCTTGTCGATGTTGTCGGTGCCGACGCCGGCCCGCACGATCGCCTTCAGGCGGTGGTTGCCTGCGAGGGCGTCGGCCGTGATCTTCACGCCGCTGCGGCAGATGGCGCCGTCGTGTCGGGCGAGCGCCTCGCGGAGCGCGGCCCCGGCCAGGCCCGTCGCCACCTCATACGTGATCCCATGCTCCGCCGCGGCGTCGAGCAGGGCGAGGCCGTCGGGGCTGAGCGTGTCGAGAACGATGATCGAGGGCATGAATGTCCTTTCCGGAAGAGCCTCGGGCGGGCAGGCGGCGTCAGCCCTGCCGCGACTGCTGGAACTCGAGCATGTAGTCGCGGAGCGCCTCGACGCCCTCGACGGGCATGGCATTGTAGATGCTGGCCCTGATCCCACCCACCGAGCGATGCCCCTTGAGATCGACGAGCCCGCGGGCGGTGGCTCCCTTCACAAACTCCTTCTCCGTCGCCTCGTCGGCCAGCCGGAACGTGACGTTCATGTCGGAACGGCAGTCGGGGCGGGCATGCCCCGCGTAGAACCCGGCCGACGCGTCGAGGACGTCGTAGAGCAGCTTCGCCTTGGCCCGGTTGTGCCGGGCCATCGCGTCGAGCCCGCCGATCGAGTCGCGGATCCAGCGGCAGACGAGGCCGAGGACATACACCGCGAACACCGCCGGCGTGTTCGGGCGGGAGCCGTTCTTCACGTGCGTGCGGTAGTCGAGCATCGTGGGCAGATCATCCCGCGACCGCTCGAGGAGGTCCTTGCGGATGATCACCGCCGTCACCCCCGCGATGCCGGCGTTCTTCTGGGCGCAGGCATAGATCAGGCCATACTTTGCCACGTCGATCGGCCGCGAGAGGAAGTCGCTCGAGCAGTCGCAGACGAGCGGTGCGGCCCCCACGTCGGGCTCGTGCTTCCACTGCACGCCCTGGATCGTCTCGTTGCTCGTGACGTGCACGTAGGCCGGCGCGGCGGACAGCCGGATCTCGCCCTGCGCAGGCAGACGGTCGTAGTTGGTGGCCGCGCCATCCCAGGCCACGTGCGCCTTGCCCTCGCGGCGGGCCTCCTTGATCGCCGTCGCGCCCCAGGTGCCGGTCACGACATAGTCGGCCGCCCCGGCCTGGCCGCGGAGGAGGTTCATCGGCACCATCGAAAACTGGAGGCTCGCGCCTCCCTGGAGCAGCACCACCTCGTAGTCGTCGCCCACGCCGAGCAGCCCCTTGAGGTCGGCCAGCGTCTCCTCGAGGATTCGGTCGAACGCCGGGCTGCGGTGACTGATCTCGAGCACCGAGATGCCCACCCCGGGCAGCGCGAGCAGCTCGTCCCGCGCCCGCTCGAGCACCTCCAGCGGGAGCACGGCCGGCCCCGGGGAAAAGTTGAACACCCGCTCACCGACCGACGCGAGGCTGCGATCCGTCACAGGAAACTCCGGGGCTGCCAACTGGGCCTGCCGGCCGGCACGAGCCCCTCGGGGCACGGCCTTGCCGGACGGCATGAGCTGGCAGAATAGGAGTCCCCGGCACACCGGTCAACGGGCCACGGTTCCCGTCGTGCCACCTGATCCGTTGAGGGCGGCGACCTTCGCGGCCACCGTCGGCTGCCGCCCGTCGACGGCGAGCGCTCGGGAGTAGTTCTGGAGCGCCTGGGTCGGATCACCGGCCGCCTCGCGCAACTGCCCCAGCGCCACGAGGGCCCGCGTGTTGTTGGGATCGACCGCCAGGGCGTCGATGAGGTGGTTCTCCGCCTGCCTCACGTCGCCATGTTCCTGGCAGAGCCGGGCGAGCTCGATCTGCGGATTGGGATTCCCCGGCTCGCGCCGGGCCCACTCCTGGAGCGACGCCATCGCCTCGCCGCTGCGGTTCTGCTCCACGAGCAACACCGCGAGCGCCCGCTGGCAGGCCTCGTGGCTCGGGTTTCGGGCGAGACACAGGTGGTAATACTGCTCGGCCGTCTGCAGGTCGGCCGGCCGCCCGAAGAGCTTGGCCTGTTGGTGGTAGGTGGCCCCGAGGTTGTAAAAGCAGTCGGGGCTGCCAGGCTGCCGGGCGAGCGCCTGCTGAAAGTGGTCGACGGCCCCCTTGTAGTTCCCCTGCTGGTAGAGCCGCACGCCCTCGGCATTGTCGTTACGCGCAAGCCAGCCGCAGCCGGGGCCGGCGCAGGCGACGAGCGCAGTCAGGAGCAGCCGCTTCCGAAGTCCGGGACGCATGTCCGGGACCGTACCGATCCCGCGGCCGCCGGAACAAGGCCAGCCCATCCTGCCCATCCGCCCACGCCTTACGTGGGACAGGCTTCAGGCTGTCACTGCCTTTACTTGCCCAATCCGGCTCGGGGTTGCCCCGTACCATCTCGCCGGACGCTCACTGCGCCCATCCATGGGCTTCGTTCGCTCGGAGTCACAGGCGCTGCGCCATCCATGGCTCCGCTGGTGACTCACGCCGGCTCAATGGTAGGGGCAACCCCGAGCCTCCTCCTTTGTCAGTTGAGGAGGCTTCGGGCTCCCCGTGTCCCGGAGCAGGCGTATGCAGGCAAGCGCAGCCATGGATGGCGCAGCGCAGCCGGAGTCGAGTGAACGGAGGCCTGGAGGGCCGCAGTGAACGTCCGGCGACGGGATTCGGG
>JBJSZP010000440.1:0-1871 GCA_046090365.1 Planctomycetia bacterium | reverse complement strand
TCACTCGACTCCGGCTGCGCTGCGCCATCCATGGCTGCGCTTGCCTACATACGCCTGCTCCCGGGACACGGGGAGCCCGAAGCCTCCTCAACTGGCTTGACTGAAAAGGGGGGGAGGCGAGGGGTTGCCCCTACCCTTGAGCCGGCGTGAGTCACCAGCGGAGCCATGGATGGCGCAGCGCCTGTGACTCCGAGCGAACGAAGCCCATGGATGGGCGCAGTGAGCGTCCGGCGAGATGGTAGGGGCAACCCCGAGCCGGTGCGCATCCAATGACGCAGCGACAGGCTGAAGCCTGGCCTACGTGGCGGCGGTGGCGGGAAGCACGAAGATCTTGCCGTCGCCCATGCGGCCCGTGCGGGCCACCGTGACGATGCGATCCACGACCTCGTCGGCCCGCGCGTCGTCCACCCACACCTGGATCTCCACCTTCGGCAGGAAGGCGAGGGCGTATTCGGTGTCGCCGTACTGATCGAGGTAGCTTTTCTGCCGGCCGTAGCCCTTCACCTCGCGCACCACGCACGCCTCGAGCGGGGCGAACTTGAGGGCCTCGAGGACCCGCTCCGCCACGAACGGCTTCACGATGGCGATGACTTCCTTCATGGCGGAGACGTTGCCGGGGCCGAGGTCATTGCCATCGAATCGCTACTCGCCTGGAGGGCGAGTCGACCGGCGCGGCAAACCTTGGCTTTGCCCCGTCAACTAAAGAAGTTTTCACCAAACAAGTTCAGCGGCGGGCAGGTCGTCACGGTGATGTCGCCCTTGACCTTCGTTTGGCACGCCAGCCGCATGGTGTCTTCGTTGCCGATGTAGGCGAGCGACACCCCCAGGCGGGCCGATTCGAGGACGCCCTTCTTGCTCGTGTTCTCCATGCCCTTGGTGATCAGCACGCGGCAGGAGCCGCAGGTGCCGAAGCCGTGGCAATTGGCCACCTGATGAATGCCCGGATAGAGTTTGACGCCGGCCCGCAGGGCTTCCTTGCGGAGATTGGCCCCCTCGGGCACCTGGATTTCCTTCTTTTCGGTCGTGAACGTGATGGTGGGCATCGTTTTCTCTCGATGGAACGGGGACCGGTTTCCGATACTGTAGCCAGCCCTTGGGGGGCCTTCCACTGGACCGGAGGCGGAGCGATGGCGGAACTCACGAAATACCAGCAGTCGATCGTCAAAAACTACTACGAGAACCTCGACACGGCCCTCCTCCAGCGGCTCGGCGAGCAGGTGACCGACCTCTACCTGGCCGAGGGGAAGAAGCGGGCGAAGCTGTGGGAGTCGATCGAGAAGTCGCTCGCCAAGCTCGGCGTGCCGCAGACCCGGATCGCCCACCTCGTGAAGTCGGATGACGCCCGCCAGCTCGCCACGCTCCTCAAGGAGCTTTTGGCGAAGGATTGACCGCCGCGCCTCCGTGCCCCATCCTGTGCGGTTCCGCATCCCGGAACCCCACTCGATGAGCGCCCCCGCGACCTCGACCACCGACCGCGCAGCGCTCCTGGAGTCGCTCCGCTGGAGGAAATTTCCGGTGCTCGACGACGGGTTCGTGGCCCTCGTCGACTGCATGGGCGACGACGGCTCCGTGGTGCAGGCCGCGCGGGTGAGCTATGGCGAGGGCACCCGGAAGGTGAGCGACGATCGGCAGCTGATCCGCTACCTGATGCGGCATGCCCATACCACGCCGTTCGAGATGGCGGAGCTCAAGTTCGTGGTCCGCGTGCCGATGGACTGCTGGCGGCAGTGGATCCGCCACCGCACCGCGAGCGTCAACGAATACTCCACCCGCTACTCGCTGGCCATCGACTCGATGCAGGGCACGGCCGACGACGAGTGGCGGACGCAGGCCACCGTGAACCGCCAGGGCTCGGCCGGCCTCCTCGACGC
>JBJSZP010000439.1:0-1434 GCA_046090365.1 Planctomycetia bacterium | reverse complement strand
CCCTACCATTGAGCCGGCGTATGTAGGCAAGCGCAGCCATGGATGGCGCAGCGCAGCCGGAGTCGAGCGAACGGAGGCCTGGAGGGCCGCAGTGAGCGTCCGGCGAGGTGGTACGGGGCAACCCCGAGCCGGCGCGGCAGCGTTGAGTACAGACAACCTGAAGCCGGCGCGCGCTCAATACATCCAGACGCGCAGCCCGCGGCGATCGGCCACGGGCTGACGCGTGAGCCTGAGCACGCGGGCGAGCGAGCGGACCTCGGCGGCACGCGAGCCGAGTGTGGCCCACTCGGCGAACGACGCCCGCGGGCGGCCCGCGGCCGGCGGCAGGCTCCAGGCGTCGGCGACGCGGTTCAAGAGGTCGTCGAGCCGCGATCGCTTCACGTGGAGCGCGTCGAGGCCATACCAGGCGGCCGGCTGCTCGAGGAACGTGCCGCCGGTGTCGGCGGCGATCGCCCGCAGTTCGTCGTCGAGCCACTGCGACGCTTCGTTGATGTCGCGGAGCGAGAGCAGGCAGCCGGGCACGTAGAGCGTGCGCAGGAGGCGATACCGCACGTGGCCCACCCGGGCGATGCTCTCAAGCGGCAGGCCCGTGATCACGATTGCCGCGCCGCGGTCGGCGAGCCGCAGGGCGGCCTCCCGCACGCCCCGCGCGACGGCCGCCACGCCGAGGCCGTAGAGCAGTTCGTTGCCCACGTCGGTGAGGAGGGCACGCGGCTGCGCGGCCTGCTCGCGATCGAGGGCCCGCCACAGGCCGCTCGAGAGGATCGACGGCAGCCGGCGCAGGCCCACGCGGCTCGACACGCCGTACGCCCGGCCGTGCCCCGCCGCCACGAACAGGTCCGCAGGCGCCCCGGCCCGGGCCCGGACGGTGGCCGCGAGCCGCGCGAGGCCGCGCGACACGTTGCTCGCGCCGAGCACCACGATCGTCCGGCGTGAGGCCGTCAGTTCCACCGGCGCCACGGCGTGTTGCCCGGCAGGTTCTGCCAGCAGGAGACGGCGAGCATCGCGAACATGATCCCGAGGAAGGGCTCGCCCCGCGAGTAGGCCCAGAAGGCGACGAGCCCGCCCGTGACGGCCCCGAGCAGGCCGGCGATCCGTGGGGCGTTGTCGACGCCCACGAGCGTGAGCGCCTCGCGGGCGATCTGCCCGCCGTCGAGCGGCGGCACCGGAATCAGGTTGATGAGCGGCCAGAAGATGTTGACCTGCAGGAGGAACCACACAACCGCGGCGGTGAGCTGCGAGGGGAGCGGCTGGCCGGCCGTGAGCCCGAGCGGCTCCCGCAGCGACTCGAATGGAAAGGGCACGCGGAAGCCCGCGGCCTTGAGGCCGACGACGACGAGGGCCGCGAGGGCCAGCTGGGCGAAGGGCCCCGCCGCCGACACGAAGAGCCGCTGGATCGGCCGCAGGTGCCGCCGCCCCCAGGGGCTCGGGATC
>JBJSZP010000438.1:0-1413 GCA_046090365.1 Planctomycetia bacterium | reverse complement strand
TCTCCGACATCGAGATGCCGGTGATGACGGGCTACGAGTTCTGCAAGGCCGTGAAGACCGACCCGGCCCTGCGGACGGTGCCCTTGATCCTGATGTCGACGCTCTCCGACCCGATCGACATCATCCGCGGGCTCGACGCCGGGGCCGACAACTACGTCACGAAGCCCTACGACCCCGACTATCTCCTCGGCCGCATGCAGTCGCTCCTGGCCACGCCGCTCGGCGACCCCGCCGAGGAGGCGACGCTCGAGGTGGCCGTCGCGGGGCAGAAGTTCCGTGTCCAGGCGGGCCGCCAGCAGGTGTTGAACCTGCTCGTGTCCACGTTCGAGAACGCCGTGGCCAAGAACCAGGAGCTGATCGCCGCCAACGAAGACCTTTCGCTCGCCCGCGACAAACTCCAGCAGAACAACGCCGAGCTCTCCGCGCTCAACGAACGGATTTCGACGATCAACGCCCGCATGGTCCGCGACCTCGAGGCGGCGGCGAAGGTGCAGCAGTCGCTTCTGCCCCCGGACGACGCGGCCCTCCCGGCGGCCACCGTCGCCTGGCGCTACGTCCCCTGCCAGGATCTCGCCGGCGACTTCCTCAACTTCTTCCCGCTCGACGCCGAGCACGCGGGCCTGTTCGTCGTCGACGTCAGCGGCCACGGCGTGCCCTCGTCGCTGATGGCCGTGACGGTGGGCCGCTTCCTCTCGCCGAAGGTCACCGACCAGTCGCTCCTCGTCCGCCAGCGACCCGACGGCGGCGTGGCCGTGGCGACCCCCGCCGAGGTGGCCACGCAGCTCAACCGCCTCTTCCAGGCCGACGAGTTCTCCGGGCTCTACTTCACGATCCTCTACGGCGTGCTCCACATCCCGACCGGCCGGCTCGACTACATCTCCGCGGGCCACCCCGCCCTGGTGCTCCTCTCGGGCGACAAGCCCCCCGCCTACCACGGCGCCGAGGGCTTCCCGATCGGCTTCGTGCCCGACATCGAATACGCCCAGGCCTCGCTCCAGCTCGCCCCGGGCGATCGAATCTACCTCTATACCGACGGCGTGACCGAGGCCATGGACAAAGACCAAAACCCGCTCGGCGAACAGGCCCTCGCCGACTGCCTCGCCGCGAGCCGCCGCCAGCCGCTCCCCGACGCGGTGGCCGGCCTCCTCGAAACGGTCGTGCAGTGGTGCCAGCCGAACGGCCCGCTCGACGACGTCTCCATACTCGGCCTCGAGTGGCACCCGTAGGACGGGCTTCAGCCTGTCATGGCTTGTCGGGTGCGCGCCGGCTTCAGGCTCCCCGTATCCCGTCGCCGGACGTTCACTGCGGCCCTCCAGGCCTCCGTTCACTCGACTCCGGCTGCGCTGCGCCATCCATGGCTGCGCTTGCCTGCATACGCCGGCTCCAGGACACGGGGAGCCCGAAGCCTCCTCA
>JBJSZP010000437.1:0-805 GCA_046090365.1 Planctomycetia bacterium | reverse complement strand
GTGATCCAGGAATACCACACGCTCCTCACGACCAACGCGATCTTCGTGAAGCGCACGGCGGGCATCGGCGTGCTCTCCCGCGAGATGGCGATCGACTACGGCTGCTCGGGCCCCGTGCTCCGCGGCAGCGGCGTCGACCAGGACATGCGGCGCGACGGCGAGAGCATCTACACCGCGATGTACGACGGCTACGCATTCGAGGTGGCCGTGCAGAAAAACGGCCATTACCCGCGCGACCACACCTACCCGGCCGTGCCCGCCGACGCCGTGCTCGGCGACTGCTGGCACCGGTTCTTCGTGCGGATGCTCGAGGTGGTGCAGTCGATGGATCTCGTCCGCCAGGCGATCGACCGCTATTCCGCCTGCAAGGGCCCGCTCGGCGAGCCCTGCAAGCTCACCGAGAAGATCCCCGCCGGCGACGCCTACCTCGAGACGGAGTGCCCGAAGGGCCAGATGGGCTTCTACCTCGTGGGCGACGGAACGCCTGTCCCGTGGCGGGCCCGGGCCCGTTCGAGCTCGTTCTCGAACCTGTCGGTGCTCCACGAACTCTGCCGCGGCTGCCTGATCGCCGACGTGCCGGCGATCGTGGGGAGCCTCGACATCGTGATGGGCGAGATCGACCGCTGATCTCCCGGCCGTGGGGCAGGCTTCAGCCTGTCTCTTGGTACGCGCCGGCTCGTGACTGCCCAGACCCTCTCGCCGGACGTTCGCCTCAGCCCTCCAGGCTTCGGCTCTCTGCATGTCCGCTTCGCTTCGCCATCCATGGCTTCGCTCGCTCCCATAGCCCGCTCGAGGGCATGGGCAG
>JBJSZP010000436.1:0-7391 GCA_046090365.1 Planctomycetia bacterium | reverse complement strand
CATCCCCTCGGTTTTCAACCCAAGTGGGTTCGGTCCTCCACGCGGTTTGACCCGCGGTTCAACCTGCTCATGGGTAGTTCGTGCAGTTTCGCGTCTACCACCAGCGACCAATTGTCGCCCTATTCAGACTCGGTTTCCCTTTGGCTACGGACCTGAGGTCCTTAACCGAGCCGCTGACGGTAACTCGCCGGATCATTATGCAAAAGGCACGCCGTCACGCATTGCTGTTGCCAGCCATAGCGCTCCGACCGCTTGTAGGCACATGGTTTCAGGTTCACATTCCTCCCCTAACAGGGGTTCTTCTCAACTTTCCCTCGCGGTACTAGTTCACTATCGGTCATCAAGGAGTATTTAGCCTTACGGGATGGTCCCCGTGGATTCAGTCGAGGTTCCACGTGACTCGACCTACTCAGGGTACCCCCTCAACGGAGCAACTCGGCTTTCGCGTACGGGCCTGTCACCCTCTGTGGACGACCTTTCCAGATCGTTCCGCTAGCCTGTTGTTTGTAACTCCTCGGGGGCCCTACAACCCCGAAGTGGAAACCACCTCGGTTTGGGCTGTTTCCCTTTCGCTCGCCGCTACTGAGGAAATCGATTTTTCTTTCTACTCCTGCGGTTACTGAGATGTTTCAGTTCACCGCGTTTGCCACCGTGACCTATGGATTCAGTCACGGTCTGTTCGGGCATCCCTGGATCATCACCTGTTTGACGGTTTCCCCGGGCTTATCGCAGTCTTCCGCGCCCTTCAAAGCCTCCTAACGCCTAGTCATCCCCCATGCGCCCTTATGTAGCTTGACCACCCGAATCGAGGGCTCGCGACCGCCGGCATGAAGCCGGCCTTCGGAGACGTTCAATTCGAGATTCAACTACGGATCCAGTGCTTGTTGGGCACTGGATCAGCCCTGGATCATCGCCGGCAAGCGCGCCGGCCCCATCCAGGGCAGTAACGTATTTCTCGCTGCGTGCCGGCGACCGCCCTCTGACCGAAGTCAGCAGACAGTCGCTTCACGCTTGAGCCTTGGGAGAACGCTTCCAGGAGCGTGTCTTGAGAACACGATCCCTTCGGCATTCTTTTCAAGATGCCAACTACCACGACCAAATTGTCAAGGAACGCAACAGGCCGCCCGAATGCGTGAATACGCAGTCAGGACGGCCCGTGTTCTGTCATGGACAGAGGTTCATTTCGGTCGCTGGCGGCAGAACGAGCCGCAGTTGACCGAAACGGGCCTCAACCCACGGCAGAGACTGCCACGAGCCGCCTTGCGGGAACCGACCCCGAGCATGATGGGATCGGCCGCGAGACTCATGAAAAATTAGCGGACGACTCGGGGGGCGTCAAGCACCTGCCAAGGCAGCCGGGAAAACCGGCGGCGATCGGCCTGTTTCGCGAGGATATAACCGGGGTATGGACGCTGATTGGCCTCCCGTCGCCCTGCTCCTCGTCGCACTCGCAGCGGGTTCGCTGCCCGCGGCTGCCGCCGCCGGGCCGGTGAATCCGCCGGTCGTGGTTGCGCGCGTGGAGGAGATGGATCTGGCGGCCGCCAGATCATTCGTCGGCACCGTCTATCCCGCCCGGGTCAGCGATGTGGGCAGTGCCGTCGACGGCCGGGTGGTGCGGCTGCCGGTCGAGGACGGCCAGCGGGTGGCCGCGGGTGAGCCGATCGCGGAACTGCTGCGGGGGCTGCTCGAGATCGAACGGACGGGCGCCGCGGCCGAACTCGAGCGACGGTCCCAGGTGCTCGCCGAGTTACGCGCCGGGAGCCGCGCGGAGGACATCGACCAGGCCCGAGCGGTGGTGGCCGGAATCACGGCCCGGCTGGAGTATGCCCGCAACCGGCTCTCCAGGCAGTCGCGGCTCGCCGAGCGCGGCACGAGCACCGAAGACGAGCTGCTCGTTGCCCAGACCGACGTCAGCCAGGCCGAGTCGGAACTCGCCCGCGCCCGGGCCGCCCTCGCGCTCGCCGAGGCAGGACCACGGGCGGAGGCGATCGCCCAGGCCGCCGCCGCCGTGGCCACCCAGCAGGCGGCCGTCGAGCGGATCGACGACCAGCTCGGCAAGCACACGATCCGGGCACCCTTCGCCGGCTGGGTCGTGGAGCGGTTCACCGAGGAGGGGCAGTGGCTGGCCCGCGGGGGCCTCGTGGCGCGGATCGCCGAACTCGACTTCGTGGAAATCGATGTGCGGGTGCCCGAACTGGCCGTGGGCACGCTCGCCACGGGAGTCGACGTCCGCCTTGAGATCGACGCCGTGCCGCAGCAGACGTGGATCGGCACGGTGGAGCGCATCGTGCCCCAGGCCGATCTGCTCAGCCGCAGCTTCCCGGTGAAGGTGCGGCTGGAAAACCGGATCGTCGACGGGCAGCCGTTGCTGCGTGGCGGCATGCTCGCACGGGCATGGCTGCCCGTCGGCAAGACGGGCCCCGCCACCGTCGTGCCGAAAGACGCGCTCGTGCTCGGGGCCGGCTCACCGCTGGTGTTCGTCGTCGACCCCGGGGCCACGCCGGGGTCGGGAACGGTGCGCTCCGTGCCGGTCGCTCCCGGGGCTGCCGTCGCCGGGAACGTCGAAATTCGGGGGGACGTCAGGCCCGACCAGCTCGTGGTGGTGCGCGGCAACGAGCGACTCCGCCCGGGCATGCAGGTGTCGTTCACGCCATGAATCTCGTCGCGGCCTGCGTGGCGAATCCGGTGAAGGTGGCGGTGGGCGTCGTGCTCGTGACGCTGTTCGGCATCCTCGCGATCATCGCGATGCCCGTGCAGCTGACGCCCGAGGTGGAGGTGCCCACGATCTCGGTGGAGGCCCGCTGGATCGGCGCCAGCCCCCAGGAGATCGAACGCGAACTCGTGCAGCCGCTCGAGGAGCAGCTGCGCAGCGTCGAAGGCCTCGTGAAGCTGTCGAGCGAATCGAGCGATTCCACCGGCGTGATCGGGCTCGAGTTCGCCGTCGGCACCGACATGTCGCAGGCCCTCGTGAAGGTGAACACGCGGGTGCAGCAGGTGCGCGATTGGCCGATCGACGCCGACCGCCCCGTGATCCGCACGGCGAGCGTTAACGACCGCCCGGTGGCCTGGCTGATTCTGGGGCAGGCGGCGCCCGACGCGACCCGGCTCGCCGAGGCCAAGGCGGCTCATCCGCAGTTGGCCGGCGCGCTCGAGCGGGTGCTCCGGGCCCGCACGCCCGACCTCGCCCTCTACCGGCTCCGCGCGCTCGCCGCGGCACACCCCGAACTCGCCTCCCTCGCCCCTCCGGAGCTCGACGTTGAGGCTCTGCGGCGGATGGCCGAGGACGAGATCGAGAGCCGCCTGGAGCGCGTCGACGGCGTGTCGAACGCCGATCTGGTGGGGGGGCGGGCCGACGAGCTACAGGTGGTCGTCGATCCCCAAAAGCTCGCCGCCCGCCAGCTCACGATCGACGACCTGCGGCTGGCGCTCGCCAACCAGAATCAAGACACCTCGGGCGGCGACCTGTGGGAGGGAAAGCGGCGCTACGTGGTCCGCACGCTCGGCCAGTTTCGCTCGCCGGAGCAGGTGGAGGGCGTGATCATCACGCGCCGCGGCGGCAAGCCCGTCTACGTGCGCGACGTCGCCTTCGCCCGGCTCGGCACGAAGAAGCCCGACGGCGTGGTCCGCCGGTTCGGGGCCCGCAACATCGCGGTGCGGATCACCCGCGAGCAGGGCACGAACGTGCTCGACATGATGCGCCGGCTGCGGGCGGTGGCCGCCGACATCGACGCCGGGCTCGAGCCCCGCGGCCTCGCCCTCACGCTGGTCTACGACGAGACGACCTACATCGACTCCGCGATCGGCCTCGTCAACGACAACATCCTCGTGGGAGGCCTGCTCACGCTCGGCACGCTCCTGCTCTTCCTGCGCAACATCCGCTCGACGCTCATCGTCGCCCTGTCGATCCCGGTGAGCGTGATGGGCACGTTCCTCGCGCTTGCAGCGTTCGACCGCACGCTCAACGTGATCAGCCTCGCCGGCATCGCCTTCGCGGTGGGGATGCTGATCGACAACGCGGTGGTCGTGCTCGAGAACATCTTCGTCCACTGGAGCAAGGGGGAGGATCCGGCCACCGCGGCCGTCCGGGGCACCACGGAGGTCTGGGGGGCGATCCTGGCGAGCACGCTCACGAACGTGGCCGTGTTCCTCCCGGTGCTCTTCGTGGAGGGCGAGGCGGGGCAGCTGTTTGGCGACATCGCCCTGGCGATCGCCGCGGCGGTGGGGCTGTCGCTGGCGGTGTCCGGGCTCATGGTGCCGGCCGCGGCGGCCTGGCTCCTCCAGGGCCGGCATGCCCGCGACGCCGTGGCCGTGGTGACGGGCGGCTCGGCGCAGCCGCGGCGGGACATCGCGGGCCGGTTCGGCGGGGCCTTCACGGATGGCGTCATCCGGCTCGACCGCTTCCTGCTCGGCGGCCTGGGTCGCCAGGCGATCACGTCGCTGGTGATCGTGGCGGGAGCGGCGTGGGCGACGTGGGCCTTGATGCCGAAGGTGGAATACCTGCCCGAAGGGAATCGCAATCTCGTCTTCGGCATTCTCCTCCCGCCCCCAGGCTACAACCTCGAGGAACTGCTGCGCATGGGCGACGTCGTGGAGCAGCGGTTGCTCCCCTACTGGGATGTCGATCCCGGCACGCCCGAGGCCGCCGCTCTCGATGCTCCGATCCTGGGCGACATGTTCTTCGTGGCGCGGGGCCGCAGCGTGTTCATCGGCGTCCGCTCGCTCGATCCGCTCGACGCCGCCCGGCTGGTGCCCCTGATCCGCCAGGTCGCGGCGGATCTCCCCGGCACCTACGCCGTCGCGAAGCAGTCGAGCCTGTTCGAGCAGGGCATCGGCTCGGGCCGCACCGTCGATATCGAGATCACCGGCCCCGACCTCGCGCGGCTCGTGCAGCTCGGCCTGCAGGTGATGCAGAAGCTTCCCGAGGCCACGCCCGGCAGCCAGAACCTGCCGAAGCCGTCGCTCGACCTCTCGAGCCCCGAGATCCAGCTCGTGCCGCGGCTGGAGCAGGCGGCCGACATGCGGCTCGACGCCCGGCAGCTCGGCTACATGGTCGACTGCCTCGTCGACGGCGGCTACGCCACCGACTACTTCCTCGACAACGACCGGATCGATCTCGTGATCAAGGGCGACGAACGGTTCGTGAAACGCACGCAGGATCTGCACTCGCTCCCGGTGATCACGCCCGGGGGGCAACTCGTGCCGCTCGAGGCGGTGGCGGAGGTGCGGGAATTTTCCAGCGGCCCCGAGCAGATCCTCCATCGGGAGCGGGAGCGGGCGATCACCGTGCAGGTGTCGCCGCCGGCGCGGATGCCACTCGAGGAGGCCCAGGAGCGGATCACCCGGCTCGTGGTGCAGCCGCTCGTGGAATCGGGGGCGCTCGCCGGCGGCTACCGAATCGCCCTCGGCGGCACCACCGACAAGCTCGTGGCCACATGGCAGTCGCTGTGGTTCAACCTCGTCCTCGCCGCCCTGATCACGTATCTGCTCATGGCGGCACTCTTCGAATCCTGGGCCTTTCCCGCCGTGGTCATGCTCTCGGTGCCGCTGGGGAGCGTGGGGGGCCTCTTGGGGCTCGCCCTGCTCAACACCGTGGGGGCGGCCTTCGGCATCTACCAGCCGCTCGACGTGCTGACCATGCTCGGCTTCGTGATCCTCATCGGCACGGTCGTGAACAATCCGATCCTGATCGTGGAACGGGCGCTCCAGCTCGTGCGCGGCCAGGCGGACGACGGGCGCGGGCCATGGCCGCCGACCGAAGCCATCCTGGAGGCCGTCCGCAGCCGGATTCGTCCGATCTTCATGACCACGCTCACGACGGTGCTCGGCCTGCTGCCGCTGGTGCTCTTTCCCGGGGCGGGCAGCGAGCTGTATCGCGGCCTGGGGGCGGTGCTGCTCGGCGGGATGCTCGTGTCGACGATCGTCACGCTCGTGCTCGTGCCGCTCCTCCTGGGCATCAGCTTCCGAGTGTTTCCGGTGCACTGACGCTCTCGTCGGCCTGCGACGCAAACCACAGTGTGGCCGCGGCCATGAGCAGGCCGAACAGGATGATGAGCACGAGCACGATGCCCATCAGGCAGCCGGCGCGGGCGTCGTCGGCGGTGAGGGCCGTCAGTTCCTCAGCGCATCGTGTGGCCACGGAAGAAGGAAAGAGGCTCCGGTCGGAGTCGAACCGACGATGGCGGATTTGCAATCCGCTGCCTTCGCCCGGTTTCTTTGCTCACAGTGACGCGAGCAACCGTTCGTAGTCGGCATGAGTGCCGATGAAAAACCACACGATCCTGTCGGGGGCCGTGCGAATGCCAACGGCGCGGTAGGACACAGTGATCCTTACAGACCAGACCGGCAGCGTTGGGTGAACCTGCTTGAACTGCAGGCCCGGATGAGTCGAATCGAGGATGAACTGCCGATACGCTGCCTTGGCCTTGGCCTGCACCGGTTTTGGCAGTCTGGCATAGTCTCGCCAAAACGTCTTCCGCGTGCGGGACGTCACAAGTCGTCGGCGTCGAGCTCGGGACACTCGCCCCGCGCGTCCTCGGCAATGATCTCTGCGACGAGGCGCTCCAGGGGTTTGCCGTGCGCCTCACCGGCCCGTCGCCACGCGTCGTCCTCGTCGAGTTCGTGAAGGACGAACCGGGCCACCAGTTCCTGCTCGCTCTCGGGGAGCTTGGAAATGCGAGCGATCGCGTCTTCCAGCGGCTTGATCATCGGTTGCCTGCATTTCCGGAGTCGGCCCCCAGGCGTCGCCCGGTCTCCCGGATCATACCGACCGGGTTTGGCAGAAGAAAATGTAAGGAAGAGGCTCCGGTCGGAGTCGAACCGACGATGGCGGATTTGCAATCCGCTGCCTTAGCCACTTGGCTACGGAGCCGTGTGCGTGTTGTCGCCCCCACACGCTATGGCAGTCCGGGGCGACTGGTCAAGCGCGGCAGGGCGGCGGAACAATTCGGGCCGTGCCGGGCACGGCGACCGTTCCTTCCGCGCCCTGTGCATCGGCCGCGTCGTCGGACATTCTTCAGTTTCGGCCGCGGCGCGGCGGAGTGTGGCCCCGTGGGCTCGGCCGCGATACTTTGCTGGCCCACCCAGTTTCCCTGAAACCGCAGGAGCAGGCAGGCATGGCAAGACAGGCGACGTGCGACATCGGCCTCATCGGCCTCGCCGTGATGGGCGAGAATCTGGCTCTTAACATCGCCAGCCGCGGCTACTCGATCGCCGTCTACAACCGCACGACGACCGTCACCGACGCCTTCACCGCCGGCCGCGGCAAGCAGCCGCACGTGGTCGGCTGCCACACGCTCCCCGACCTCGTGGCGGCCCTCAAGGCCCCGCGCAAGGTGATGATGATGGTGAAGGCCGGCCCGGCCGTCGACGACCTCATCAAGACGCTCATCCCC
>JBJSZP010000435.1:0-1196 GCA_046090365.1 Planctomycetia bacterium | reverse complement strand
CGGCCGCGTCACCGAAGCCGAACCGCCGTCCGGATGCCGCCATGCCGGAGGGCACGGCGACGAGCACACCGCCGTCGTACACCGCCCGGCCGGCCTCGTTGCCGAGCAGGTTCGAGTAGACGTAGGCCGCGCCGCAGGCCCGCGCCCCCTCGAGCACGAACCGCCGGCGGATCTCGTCCTTGCCGAACGCGAAGTGGCTCGCCGAGGGATTGAGGATCAGGTCGACACCGCGGGCCGCGAGCGCCGCCGCCGGCCGCCCCGCCACCCACGCGTCTTCGCAGATCTCGAATCCGATCCGCACGCCCCCGCAGTCGAACCGCAGGTCGCCGAGCGGCACCGTTCGGCCGGCCACGGCAAGCTCCACCTGCCTGCCGGCCGGCCACGGGCGAAACCAGCGCGGCTCATAGTGGATTCCCTCGCCGGCGAGGTGCTGCTTGCAGGCGAGCCCCGCGACGCGGCCGTCCACGACGAGCGCCGCCGCATCGTAGACGCCGCTCTCGAACCGCACCGGCAGCCCCACGGCCACGGCGATGCCCCGCGTGTGCGGCTCGATCTCCTCGAGCACCTCCCACGCCAGCCGCTGCACCCCGGGCGACTGGAAGGCGTCTTCGCACCCATAGCCCGTGATGCACAGCTCCGGCAGGCAGAGGATCGACACCTCCGCCTCCCTGGCCGCAGCGATCGCGGCCAGGATCCGGTCGCGGTTGCCGTCCCAGTCGAGGGGCGTCTGATTGAGCGCCGTGCCGCCGATTCGGATCAAGTGCATGAGTTCACGCGACGGCGTCCGCCGCCCTTTCGATCATAAACTCTACCCTGCCCGCGCCGGACCGTCGCTGCGCGTGCCCTTCCGTGGGACAAGCTTCGGCCTGTCGCTTCTCAATGCGCGCCGGCTCGTGGCTGCCCACGCCCCCTCGCTTGACGTTCGCCTCGGCCCTCCAGGCCTCGGCTCTCTGCGTGTCCGCTTCGCTTTCGCCATCCATGGCTGCGCTCGCTCCCACAGCCCGCTCGAGGGCATGGGCAGCCCCGAGCCTCCTCAACTGGCTTGACTGAAAAGGGGGGGAGGCGAGGGGTTGCCCCTACCATTGAGCCGGCGTATGCAGGCAAGCGCAGCCATGGATGGCGCAGCGCAGCCGGAGTCGAGCGAGCGGAGGCCTGGAGGGCCGCAGCGAGCGTCCGGCGAGGTGGTACGGGGCAAC
>JBJSZP010000434.1:0-726 GCA_046090365.1 Planctomycetia bacterium | reverse complement strand
TGCACCACGCGGCCCCGCGCGGCGGCGACTGCTGCCGCCGGATACCCGCCTCGCGGCGGATCGAATGCCGTGAGAAAGCTCGACACCACGAGAAACGCGACGAGCGCCGCTGGCACGGCGCAGGCCGCAAGCCGCCGCCGGTCGGCGAGCGCGAAGAGCACGATGCCCGCCGCACCGCCGAGGATTCCCCAGTGAATCCAGGAAATGTCACCGGGCCCGAGGTCGCGCACGAGCAGGGCCGACAGCCACACGACGAGGCCGACCACCACGCCCGCCCCGGCCACCGTGGTGAGGAACGCCGAGGGGAGGAGCCGGTGCCAGTGCAACGCCATGACCACGGCGATCCCCGGCATCGCCTCGAGCAGGTAGCGGCCCGACCGCTGCGTCGGCATGCAGAACACCGCGAACAGCACGGCCGCCCAGAGCCAGAGCAGCCGCTCGATCGCGCCGGCCTCGGCCCGGTGCTGCCAGGCCCGGATCACCGTGCCGAGAAGCGGCAGGGCCAGCAGCCCGGCGTTGAGGAACCACGACAGCGCGTAGCCCCACACGCTCATCCGTCCCCAGAGGAGCGCGAGCAGGTAGTTCGATCGCCCGGCCTTCATCTTCCCCAGATTCTCCCCGACCACGAACTCGCGCCAGATCGCGGCCGGGTTGGGATCGAACGCAAACCACATGGCGAAGATCGCGAGCGCCACGAGCGCCGTCCAGGCGAAGCCGGGCATCGAG
>JBJSZP010000433.1:0-2130 GCA_046090365.1 Planctomycetia bacterium | reverse complement strand
ACGCGACGGCGGCGGCCGACGTGCTCGCCGGGTTTCTGATCGCAACGCGCGCCCAGGAGGTGGGGCCGCTTCCGCCTGCATTCTGGTGGGCGCTCGGGGCGGGGCTCGCCTTCTATGCGGCAGGCATGGTGCTCAACGACGTGTTCGACGTCGACCTCGATCGCCATGAGCGGCCGCAGCGGCCGCTGCCGTCGGGCGCGATCGCGGTCGGTACGGCGGCGGCCGTGGGCCGCGGGCTGCTCACCGTGGGCAGCCTGTGCGCATGCCTCGCCGCCTTCGGCTCGGGGCATGCGGCGGTGGCGCTCGTGGGCGCGGCCCTCGCAGCGGCCGTGTGGATCTACGACCGGCATGCGAAGGCCACGCCCCTCGGCCCGGCCGTGATGGGCACCTGCCGCGGCCTCGCCTGGCTCCTCGGCATGACGGCGGCCGGCGGCCCGGCCACGCCCGCGGAATGGCTGATCCCGATCGGCATGGGGCTCTACGCCGGCGGCATCACGCTCTACGCCCGCGACGAAGCGGGCCGCAGCCGGGCCGGCACGCTCGCGATCGCCGCCCTCGTGATGCTTGCCGGCCTCGGCATCGCCGGCGCCTCGATCTGGCTGATGGCCGCCGCAGGCGGAGGCGCCGCCTGGCTGCGGTCGGGCCGACTCGGCGCGTGGCTCATGCTCTGGGGCGTGCTCGCGGCGTCGATTCTGCTCCGGGCCATGCTCGGAATCCTCGACCCGGATAGCGGCCGCGTGCAGCAGGCGGTGGGCAACGCGATCATGTCGATGATCACGCTCGCCGCCGTGCTCGTGCTCGCGGCCTGCGGCGAGGCCTGGGCGATCGTCGTGCTCCTCCTGCTCGTGCCCTTTCTTCTTGGCCGGCAGCTCGTGTCGGCCACCTGAGTGAAAGACGCGCCGATGCAACTCGGCTACAGCACGAACTCGATCGGCGACATCGCCCCGCTCGATGCTTTGCCGATCCTCCGCGAGCTGGGCTACGAATCGCTCGCGATCACGCCCGACCGGCACCTGCTCGACCCGTTCTCGTCGTCCCTCGCGGCGGAAACTTCGCACTGGCGGTCGGCCCTCGCCACGCACGGCCTGGCCTGCGTGATCGAGACGGGCGCCCGTCACCTCCTCGACCCGCTCCACAAGCACGAGCCCACACTCGTGTCGCCGCATCGGGCCGATCGCGATCGCCGCGTCGAGTTTCTCGTGCGGGCGATCGATCTGGCCGTGGAACTTGGCGCCCCGGTCGTGTCGCTCTGGTCGGGCGCCGCCCGCGACGCGGCCGACGAAGACACGCTCTGGCAGCGGCTCACCGCCGCCCTCGGGCCCGTGCTCGACCGCGCAGCCGCCCGCGGCGTGACGCTCGGCTTCGAGCCGGAGCCGGGCATGTTCATCGACACGCTCGCCCGGCAGGCCTCGCTCCACGAGCGGCTCGGCCGGCCCGCGCACTTCAAGCTCACGGTCGATCTCGGCCATCTCGAGTGCATGGGAGAGAAGCCGGCCGCATCGCTCGTGGCCCGTCGCGCGGCCGACATCGTGAACGTGCACGTCGACGACATGCTCGCCTGCCGCCACGAGCACCTCCCGCTGGGCGCGGGCGACGTCGATTTCCCGCCACTGCTCGCCGCCCTCGCGGCTGCAGGGTACGCAGGCGGCTTGCACGTCGAACTCCCGCGCCAATCACACCGCTGGCTCGAAACCGCCCGCGCCTCGGCGGCGTTCTTGCAGGCATGCACTCCCGCGTAGGACAGGCGTCCCGCCTGTCGCTGGCTCACGTGGCGCCCCGGCTTCGGGCTCCCTGTATCCCCTTGCCGGACGCTCGCCTGGTTGGCGCGCCGGCTCGTGACTGCCCACGCCCTCTCGCTTGACGTTCGCCTCAGCCCTCCAGGCTTCGGCTCTCTGCGTGTCCGCTTCGCTTTCGTCATCCATGGCTGCGCTCGCTCCCACAGCCCGCTCAAGGGCATGGGCAGCCCCGAGCCTCCTCAACTGAACAATGGGGGAGGATCGGGGTTGTCCCCTACCATTGAGACGGCGTATTTGACCAGCGAAGCCATGGATGGCGCAGCGCAGGCAAATCCGAGCGAGCCGTAGCCTGGAGGGCGAAGGCGAGCGTCCGGCGAGATGGTAGGGGCGACCC
>JBJSZP010000432.1:0-4526 GCA_046090365.1 Planctomycetia bacterium | reverse complement strand
TAAGCCGGAGCCGACGCCGGGACGGCGGCGACGGCGCGACAGCCGCCAGGCGCAGCGCAGCCGGAGTCGAGTGAACGGAGGCCTGGAGGGCCGCAGTGAACGTCCGGCGACGGGATACGGGGAGCCCGAAGCCGGCGCGCGATCAACCAAGGCATAACAGGCTGAAGCCCGTCCTCCAAGAGGCCCGTCACGCGCGCACGACGGCTTCCAGGGGTTCGCCGCGGTCGAAGTGCACCAGGTTGCGCACCGTCTGGGCGGCGATCGCCTCGAGGGCGTCGCGGGTGAAGAACGCCTGGTGGGCCGTCACGACCACGTTCGGGAACGTGAGCAGGCGGGAGAACACGTCGTCGCTGATCACGGCGTTGCTCTTGTCCTCGAAGAACAGGTCGGCCTCCTCCTCGTAGACGTCGAGGCCCAGGTGGCCGATGTGGCCCGTCTTGAGGGCGGCGATCACGGCCCGCGTGTCCACGAGGCCGCCGCGGCTCGTGTTCACGAGCATCACGCCCCGCTTCATCGAGGCGATCCGGGCGGCGTCGATGAGGTGGTGCGTGGCCGGCGTGAGCGGGCAGTGGAGCGAGACGATGTCGGAGTCGCGGAGCAGGTCGGCCAGCGGAACGTAGGCCACGCCGCGGGCCTCGAAGGCCGGGTCGGGCCGCGGATCGTGGGCGAGGACACGGCAGCCGAAGCCGAGCATGATCGTGGCGAAGCGGCTGCCGATTTTGCCCGTGCCCACCACGCCCACGGTGCGGCCGTGGAGGTCGAAGCCGAGCAGGCCGTCGAGCGAGAAGTTGCCCTCGCGGACCCGGTTGAACGCCTTGTGGAGCCGGCGGTCGAGCATCAGCACGAGGCCCACGGCGTGTTCCGCCACGGCGTGCGGCGAATACTCGGGCACGCGCACCACCGGCAGGCCCAGCCGCGCGGCCGCGGGGAGGTCGACCTGGTTGAAGCCGGCACAGCGGAGCGTGACAAGCCGCACGCCGAGCCCGTGGAGCCGCTCGAGCACGGTGGCGTCGAGGTCGTCGTTCACGAAGCAGTTCACGGCCTGTGCGCCCTCGGCGAGCCGGGCGGTGTCGGCCTCGAGCCGGCTCTCGAACCAGCGCCATTCGATGCCCGTGCCGGCGGCGGCCCGCTCGAGGAACTCGCGGTCGTAGGGCTTCGTGGAAAAGGCGGCGACGATCATGGGCGGGCTCCGAGGTGCACTTGAGTGTAGGAGACCCGGAGCGGGCGGGTTTTTCCCGGGCGCCAGACGGCGAAACCGGCCTCGCTCCGGGCGGGCGGGGCTGCTATTTTTCCGCCCCTGGAGGATCCTGCCGTGCCCTGCAGCGCGTCGTGTCGTCGTGTCGGTGTCGCCGTAATGCTCGCTGCTGCGCTCATGCCGCTGCGCGAAGTCCACGGCCAGCCGCCGGCTGCGCCCGCTCCGGCTGCATTCCCGCAGCTCTCGCCCGAGCAGCAGGCCGCGCTCGACCGCCTGCTCGCCGCCTGGGAAGGCCGCAACGCCGCCGTCACCACCTGGTCGTGCACGTTCTACAAGTGGGAATACAACGCCTGGAGCCCGGCCGACGCGAGCGGCGAGCGGCTCGCCTTCTCGGAAAGCTCCGGCGAGATCAAGTATGCCAATCCCGACAAGGGGCTGTTTCGCGTGAAGGAGTCGAAGCAGTGGAACGGGCAGACCCGCCGCTACGAGGCGAAGGTCGGCGAGGCCGGCGAGCACTGGGTGTGCAACGGCACGAGCATCTACGAGTTTCGGCACTCGGAGCGGCAGCTGCGCGAGACAAGGCTGCCCCCGGAGATGCAGGGCAAGGCGATCAGCGACGGCCCTCTGCCGTTCGTGTTTGGCGCGAAGGCCGACACGCTCAAGAAGCGCTACGCGATGCGGATCATCACGCCGCCAGGTGTGGCCGACCAGATCTGGCTCGAGGCCCTGCCGCGGATGCAGGCCGACGCGGCCAACTTCTCGAAGGTGGAATTGATCCTCCAGGCCCGCGACCTGATGCCGTTCGCGATGCAGATCTACAAGCCGGGCGGCCAGGACCGCGACGTCTACCAGTTCGACCCGCGCACGAGCCTGATCGACAAGGGGCTCGACATGATCCGCGACTTCTCGAAGCCCGTCACGCCGCTGGGCTACACGTTCATCCTCGAAGACGGGCAGGGCGGCGCTCCCCAGCCGCCCCCGCGCCAGTCCGCCGCCCCGGCCGCCCTGCCGCGATAGGGCTGCCTGTCTTCACGGCACGTCTCGACATCCTGTCGAACGTGCCTTGGCCGACGTCCGTCGGCTGGTGTTTACCCGGCCCTCCGGGCCTAACGCCGCGGGATAGGCTTCAGCCTGGCTCGGCGGGTGGAAACTGCCGGTATACTGGGCGGCTTTCACGTCGCGCCTCCGAGGCTCCGATGCCAGTCGTCGATCCCGCCCACCCGCTCGGCCAACTGCTGCGCCGTGATCCCCGCTACAAACTCGACGCGTATCTGTTCGTCCTCGAGGCGCTGTCTTTCGCCCAGGAATCGTTGGGGATGGGCGCCGAGCCGCCGCTCGAGGATCTCGAGCCGGCCCGTGGCAGCGGCGAGCAGGCGTCGGCCCCGCGACCGCGGCCGAGCAGGCCGCGGAAGAAGCCCGCCGAGCGGCATCTTACCGGCCAGGAGCTCTGCGAGGCGGCGCGGCAGTATGCGATCCAGCAATACGGCTACCTCGCCCGCACGGTGCTCGGCACCTGGGGCATACGGAATACGGCCGACCTCGGCGAGATCGTGTTCAACATGATCGAGATCGGCCAGATGCGGAAGACGCGGAAGGACAAGCGGGAGGACTTCCATGGCGTCTACGATTTCGAGGACGCGTTCTGCCGCGACTGCTCGTTCGTGGTTCCCGACAAGGCTTGACGCATGACGGCCCGGGCCGCCCGGCGGCTGTTCATCGCGATCCTCGTCGTCGAGGCCGCATGGCTGGCGTTCCTCGCGTGGATGGCAATGCGATGAGGCTGTCCGGACCATCAACGCGATGAACACCACGAATACCTGGTCCGTCTGGCTCGACTCGCTGCCGCTGTGGGCTGCCCTCCTCCCGCTCGGCGGCTACCTGCTCCTGCTCGCCGCGGCCCACGCCCGGCGGCGGCCGACCGTGGTGTCGGGCACGTGGGACGGCATCCTCCTGGCCGTCGCCGTCGCGGGCCTCGCGGTCGCGGGGCCGCTCGCGCTCGTGCGGCCGGCTGTCGGCTCCACGCTCTGGGGCTGGCTGATCGCGGCGCTTGTCTTCAGCCTCGTGGTCGCCGTGTGCATCCTCGCGGCCCGCCCCCGGCTCGTGATCTACAACGTCTCGGCGGAGCAGCTGCGGCCCCTCGTTGCGGAGGTGGTCACCGCCCTCGACGCCGACGCCCGCTGGGCCGGCACGACCGTGGCGCTCCCCGCGCGGCGGCTGCAATTGCATCTCGACGGCGCCGGGGGCATGCGCTGCTCGAGCGTGATCGCCGGCGGCGAGCGGGCGGCGCACGAGGCCTGGACGGAGTTCAGCCGCCGGCTGCGGCAGGCCCTCGGCCGGCTGCGCGTGCGGCCGAGCCCCTGGGCCTGGGCCTTCGCCGCCGCGGCTGCCGGCGTGCTCGCGGCCGCCGCTGCGGCCGCATTCCGCTGATCAGCCGCCACCGATTTTTTTGACAGCGCAGCCGCGGCGCCTCTAATGTCGGGGAACGCCGTCCCCCGCTCCAGGAGTCAACCCATGTCGCTCGACAAACTGCTCGTCCTCTTCGTTTGCTGCTCGGTCTGCATGCTCGCCTCCGGAGGCATCGCCCGCGGGGCATCGCCGCTCACCGGCGAAATGAAGATGATCGACGGCTCGGCCTGCGACCTCACGCAATACAACGGCAAGGTGGTGTTGATCGTGAACGTGGCCAGCCGCTGCGGCTATACCGGCCAGTACGCCGGCCTGCAGAAGCTCTATGACACGTACAAGGACAAGGGGCTCGTGGTGCTCGGCTTCCCGGCGAACGAGTTTGGCGCCCAGGAGCCCGGCAGCGACGCCGAGATCGCCCAGTTCTGCTCGTCGAAATACGGCGTGACGTTCCCGATGTTCTCGAAGATCGTGGTCAAGGGCTCGGGCATCGCCCCGCTCTACAAGACGCTCACCGAAGCGGCGAACCCGGCTGGCGACGTGAAGTGGAACTTCGAGAAGTTCCTCATCGGCCGCGACGGCGCGATCATCGGCCGCTACAAGAGCGGCGTCGGCCCCGACGACGCCACGCTCAAGGCCGCCATTGAAGCCGCCCTCGCCAAGTAGCAAAGGCTTCAGCCTGTCTATTTCCTTTCTTCAACCCGTGCGCACTGGCTTCGGGCTACCCGTACGCCCGTCGCCGGACGTTCGACTGGTTGACGCGCGCCGGCTCGTGACTGCCCACGCCCTCTCGCTTGACGTTCGCCTCGGCCCTCCAGGCCTCGGCTCTCTGCGTGTCCGCTTCGCTTTCGCCATCCATGGCTGCGCTCGCTCCCACAGCCCGCTCGAGGGCATGGGCAGCCCCGAGCCTCCTCAACTGGCTTGACTG
>JBJSZP010000431.1:0-7812 GCA_046090365.1 Planctomycetia bacterium | reverse complement strand
CCGCCCTGGCGGTAGTACTGCGGCTCCACGTCGCTGATGTGGAGGAAGCCGTTGCGGCCCACGCCGAAGTCGACGAACGCCGCCTGGATCGACGGCTCGATGTTCACCACGCGGCCCTTGTAGATGTTGCCCACGTAGTTGTCCTGGCTCGTCCGCTCCACGTAGAGCTCCTCGAGCAAACCGTCTTCCATGATCGCGATCCGGCATTCCTCCGGCTGCGACACGTTGATCAGCATCTCCTGCTTCATGAATCTCTGTCCTTTCCTTTCGTTCCTCGTGGCTCCCGCGTCCGGTGTGGACGGCCGCCGTCAGGCGACGGTCTCCGAGAGCCGGCGACGCATCTGGTCGCGCAAAAAAGCCTTCACCTCGCGGGCGCTGTCCATCTGGAGCGCCCGCGCGGCGATCTCGCGGCAATCGGCGACCGAAACACTTCGGCACGCCTGCTTGACCTCCGGGATGGCGCTCGCCGGCACGCTCAGCTGCCGGAGGCCCAGTCCCAGAAGCAGCTGCGTGTACATCACGCTGCCGCTCATCTGACCGCAGACATTGGCCGGCACGCCGGCCTCCCGCGCCACGTCGAGCGAACGGCTCAACAGCCGCAGCACCGCCGGATCGCAGGCGTTGTACAGATCCGCCACCTCCTTGTTGCCCCGGTCGACCGCCAGCGTGTACTGGATCAGGTCGTTGGTGCCGATCGACACGAAGTCGACCTCCTTGATGAACGCGTCGAGCATCATCACGGCCGCGGGCGTTTCCACCATCATCCCGACCGGCATCTTCGGGTTGAACGCGATGCCGTGCTCGGCGAGATCCTCCATCACGTCGGCGAGCACGAGCCGTGCCTGCCGCAGTTCGACGATCGTGGAGACGAGCGGGAACAGCACCCGCACGTCCCCCAGCGCGCTCGCCCGGAGGATCGCCCGCAGCTGCGTGCGGAACATCGGCAGCTGCCGGAGCGAGAGCCGGATGCTCCGCAGGCCGAGGCACGGGTTGCGCTCCTCCTCGGGCGTCCGCTCGGTGAGCATCTTGTCGGCGCCGAGGTCGAGCGTGCGGATCACGATCGGCTTCCCCTGCATCGACCGGGCCACGGCGGAGTAGGCCGCGAAGTGGTCTTCCTCCGTCGGCTCCTGCCGGCTCGTGAGGTAGAGGAACTCCGTGCGGTAGAGCCCGATCCCGTCGCAGCCGCGCGACAGGCACTGCTCGGCCTCGCTCGGAAACTCGATGTTGCCCGTGAGCTGGATGCGCACGCCGTCGGTCGTCTCGGCCGGCACGTCGCGGAGCGTGTCGAGCCGGGCGGCCGCCGTCCGGGCCGCCTCGAGCTCGGCCTTGTAGCGGGCGATCGTCTCCTCGTCGGGCTGGAGGATCACCACCCCCTGGTGACCGTCGAGGATCACCGGCTCGCCGCCGGAGACGTCGGCCAGGAAGGGCCCGAGGCCGACCACGGCGGGGATCTCGAGCCCCTCGGCCACGATCGCCGTGTGGCTCCCCGGGCCCCCGAGCTCGGTGGCGAAGCCCTTCACGAACCGGCGGTCGAGGTTCGCCGTCTCGCTCGGCGTGAGGTTGTGCGCGAGCACGATCACCGGCTGCGAGATGGCGGCGAGCGTCTCACGCCGCTGCCCGAGCAGGTTGCGGAGCAGGCTCTTCTCGATGTCGTAGATGTCGTGGGCCCGCTGCGAGATGTGGTTGTCGAGGCTCTGGAACACCTTCGCGTAGCGCCGCAGCGTGCGGCTCACCGCATACTCGGGCCACCAGTTCCTGTCGCGGACGGCGCTCGTGAGCTCCCCCTGGAGCCGGTCGTCGTGCAGCATCGCCAGGTGGGCGTCGAAGATGGCGGCATACTGCTCGCCGAGTTCCGCCCGGATCGCGTCGCGGTTGCGCTCGATCTCGCGGGCCGTCTCCGAGACGGCGTTCTTGAGCCGCTCGAGCTCCGTGTCGACGGCGCTCCGCTCCACGAAGCGGCGCGGAATCCGGAAGCCCTCGCTGTCGAGAACGAGCGCTTCGCCGATGGTGACGCCGGGGGATACGGCGATGCCCTGGAGTTTCAGCATGGGGGCGCAGTCGGCCTGTCCGGCAGCGGGGGCGACGGGCGGGGGGATCGCGCTGGGCCCGATGGCGGGCGGCGCTGCGATCGACGGCCCCGGCCGGCTTCGCGCCAGGCGGCTTCGTGCTGCTCCTTTGTGTTCGGTCTGGTCGTGGTCGGCCTGGGGGTGTCGGCGGCATGGCCGCCTGGAATCGGTGTTCGGGCGAGGTGCCCGAATGTGCGTTGTCGTCAGGTTTGTTCGGTGAAATTCCGGTCGAAGAGCCGTCCGATCGCGTCCACGGCCTCGCGGGCGTCGGGGCCGGTCGCCTCGACGACCAGCCGCGTGCCCGCCTCGGCGGCGAGCGTGAGCAGTTCGAGGATGCTCTTGCCGTCGGCACGCTGCCGGTCGGCCACGAGCTCGATCCGCGACTGCCACTTCCGCGCCTCGCGGGCGACGAGATCGGCGGGCCGCGCGTGCAGCCCCTGCTCGATCCCCACCACGACCTCGCGCGAGATGGTCTCTTGGCTTGTCACGTGACCACCCCGTGGCCATCGGCCTCGGCCAGCAGGTGCGCGATGTCGGCGGGCGTGCCCGAAGCCTTGAGCCGTCGGCAGAATCCTTCGTCGCGGAGCTGCCGCGAGATGTTTTCCAGGGCCCGCAGGTGGTCGCCCGGCCGGTCGGGCGGCGACACGAGCAGGAAGAACAGGTGCACGGGCTCGCCGTCGAGGCTCTCGAAGTCGATCCCCTTGCGGCTCACCGCCACGGTGCCCACGAGGCGATCGACGCTCGGATGCTTGGTGTGGGGCACGGCCACGCCCCGGCCGATGCCGGTGCTGCCGAGATCCTCACGCTTCATGATCGCCTTCACGATCCCGTCGAGATCCGAGGGGGCGATCTTGCCGGCCTCTACGAGCGCCTCGGCCATCTCGCGGATCACGCCCTGCTTGGTGTCGGCGTCGACGTCGGCCCGGATGGCATCGGTGGCCACGAAATCGGAAAACTTCATGCTGTGGTGCTTCTGGGGTGAGCGGTGTCTCTGATCGGGATCCTGGCGGGAGGCTACCCGCGCCGCGACGACTGCACGTGCTTGTGGTCGCGGACCTTTTCTTTGTGCTTGCGCAACTGCTGCTCGAGCTTCTGCACGGCGCCGTCGACGCTCCGCCAGAGCTGGCCGGAGTGCTCGCGGCTGACGAGGTCGTGGAAGTGCTCGGCCGAGGCCACGATCTCGACCTCGGGCAGTTCCGAATTGCCGAGGTCGACCGTCACGTTGAGAGCCGTGATCCTGTCGAAATACCGCTTGAGACGCGACACCTTGGCCGAAATCTTTGATTGGGAAGCGGCACTCAGATGGCCGTGCCGGGCCGAGACGTTGATTTGCACCGGACCGTACCTCTCCGGAAAGACGCTGTTTCGCACACACGAGCCGGCGGCCCCGAGCCGCCGTCGTCGTCGTCGGAGCATATCACCCGCGCGTTGGCTCCGACAAACCGCGCCGCTCACGCGGCCCCGGGGCGGCGAATCAGTCCCTTTTGCAACTGCCCGCGCCACCAGGCGGCCCCCTCGCGGCGCAGGTCGGGCAGGCCGTCTGCGCGATACCGCAGCCGATCGGCGGCCGAGGGCTGCACGATGTCGCACAGGCTCTTGATGGCGTAGCGGCGGACCACGAGATCGGGGTCGTCGAGGGCGGCCACGAGCGCCGCGGCGGCCCCGGCGGCGAGCTCCTCGTCGCTGAAGCCACGGGCCATGGCGAACAACTCCTCCGCCTTGCCGTGCGGGCCGCGCTTTTCGAACGCCATGCGGAGCTTCGCCGCCGCATTGGCACCCCGGGCGAGCGCCAGCGGCACCGTGGCCGCCTCCAGGGTGGCCCACTGCCGCTGCTCGAGCCTGCGGCCCGCCGACTCTGCGCAGAGCAGTTCGACCGCCGCGTCGAAGTCGCCGAGCAGGGAGAGCGTGGATGCCGCGAGCACGCGATTCTCGACCCGCCGATCATCGGCCAGTTCCCGCAGCGATTGCTCGACCGCACCCGTCTCGAGAATCCGCGCCTCGAGCGCCTCCGCGGCGTTCCGCTGGAGCCGGTCGATCTGCGGGGCGGCTTCGACCCACGCGGGCAGCGCCTCCAGTTTCACGACCCGGCCACTATCGGGAGCCACGCTCTCCCAGCTGATCGACGTGCGGGCGTCGAGCATGCCCTCGGCCGCGATCCCCTCGAGCGGCCGCGGGCTGCCGTCCGCCGCCACGCCCCCCTGCCGCCACACGATGCCGCCGTTGACGGCAAACACGCTCGCCCGCACCCGCGCCGCCGCCGTGGTGGGATCGGCGCCGGGCGGGCGGTCGAGCTCGACGGAGATCGCCGCCGGCCCGGCGAGGCCGGCCGTGATCATCCCCGTGAGCCCGCCGGCCGTGATGCCAACCCGCGCATCGGGCCGGGCCGACCTGACGACGGCCCGGCCAAACACCACCTCGAGCCGCGGAGTGCCGTCGGCGTCGGCGGTAATCGTGGCCCGTGTTCCGGGAAGAAGCCGGATCGTCACGCCGCGCACGTTGAGGTCGGGCTGGAAGCCGAAGGGCGCGATCAACTCCTCCCGCGGCCCGAGCACCGCGCCCGGCACGAGCGCGGCCCACGCGGCCCGCCCCTGGTCTGCGATTCGACGGATCACGATCCCTTCACCGGTCACGAACCCGAGGCCCGCCTCGCCGGCGGGGGGTGCGGACGGCTTTTCAGGCGGCGCGGAGGGCACCGAGGGCGGCGCGTCGCCCGGCACGGTCACGGGTGCGGCGGCGATCGCGAGCGCATCCCCCTGCGGCACGCGGGGCTGCACGCCGCCGGTCGCGGGCGCGGCGGGCTCGTCAGCCGCCGTGGGGAGGGGCGGCGCTCGCGGCTCGGCTGGCGGGGCCGGGGAGACATCGACGCCCGCGGGGTCCGTGGCGGCCACGGCAGCAGGGGCCGGTTTCGGCGCGGCGGCGTCAGGCTCGGCGTCTTCGCGCGCGGTCGGCTCGGGCACGACGGCGACCGGCAGACCCGATGCGACGGTCTTGTCCGCTTGGCCAGCCTCCACGGCCACTGCCGGCGGCTCTCGGGCCGGAGCCGCGCCGGCCGGCGGCTCACTGACGGCGACCGCTGGCGGAACCTCGGCGTCGCGCCGCGGGCCGCGCGACCTGCCGATCGCCTCGGTGAGCACGAATGCGAGCGTGACGAGGAGCGCAAGCGCCGCGGCCGCGGCCGCCCACGCCAGCCTCGACGACCGTCGTCGGGGCGCGGTGATCGCGCGCGGCTCTGCCGCCTCGCCGTCGTGGGCCACCCGCGTCGCCCGCGCAGCCACCGCCGGCCCCACGTGCTCGCCGTTGGCCGGCACCGCCGCCGAGTGATGCCGCATCGCCTCGAGCAGCCGCCGGCGGCCCGCGGCGTCGAGCGGGGCCGTCGCGGCGGGGTCGCGGGCGAGCGTCGCCAGAATCTCGTGGCAGGCAGCGACCTCGGCGAGGTGCGCGTCCGACTCGATGCAGATCCGTTCGAACGCCTCGAGCCGGTCGTGCTCCAGGCAGTTGTCGAGATACTCGGCCACGGAGTTGGGGTCGGCCGCCAGCCCGCGGCCATCCACCCGCGGCGGCGGGATCGTCGGCTGCTTGACCACCCGCCGGATCCGGTCCACGAGCTGGTGGGCCGCGGCGCTCCCGGCGACCTTGGCGTCGAGTTCGCGGTGCTCGTCGGGCGGCAGGACGTGGTCGAGCCAGGCCAGAAGGGTTCGCACGGTGAGCCGCATGGAGGAACTCCTGTATGGGGGCCGTGTCCAGGCCCGCGGACGCGGGCGCGACGGTTTCCCTCTTCCTTATGAGTGGCGGGAAGCCGAAAAATCCGTACACCCGGCCCGACGACCGCGGAAAAAATCGCAGAATTTCCCGCCGGCGGAGCGATCCAGGGGGCCACGACCTGCGTAGAACCACCGGCCCGGCGGGCCGCGTCCGGCCAAGCGTGCAGGAGCGGCCTAGACTTGGGCCGTGGAGGAGTTGCGATGACCGCCATGACCCGGCTTCGTCGACAGGCCATCCTCAGGCAGGCCAGCGGCTACATCGAGCTCGGCGAACTGCTCGTCGAGTCGGATCGCCCTCTGCCCGCGTCGGCCGCACGGCTGCTCGGCCGGGCCCTCGACCTGCTCGCGGAACTCCCGGAACCGACCCGTTCGCTGCCGGGCTCCCGGCTCCTCGAGGGCGAAGCCCTCCGGGCGCTCGGCCGCTGGCAGGACGCGCTCGAGCCGCTCCGCAGCGTCACGGCGCAGGATCCCAAGCGGCTCGAAGCCTGGCTCGGCATCGGCTGGTGCCTGAAGCGGCTGGGCCGCCTCGACGAGGCGATCGCCGTGCTCGAAGAAGGGCTCGAGGCCGCGCCGCGTCAGCCGATTCTCCACTACAATCTCGCCTGCTACCTTTCGCTCGGCGGAAGCGTTCAGGCGGCGATCGAGCACCTCGCCCGGGCGATCGCGATCGACGGCAGGTTCCGCGACCTCACGGAGGTGGAGCCCGACTTCGATCCGATCCGCTCCGACCCGCGGTTCGTCGCAGCCACGAGCGTCACCGTCTGACCTCGACGCGGTTTTCTGCATGACGAGCCCGGCCCTCCAGGAGATCATCGCCCTCTTGGGGTGCCCCGCAGCGGGCAATCCCGCACAGTATCTCCACGAACGCGCCCTCGCCGAGGCGGCGCTCGACTGGCGGTTCCTCACGCTCGACGTGGCGCCCGAGCGGATCGGCGCGGCCCTCGCCGGCATCGACGCCATGGGGTTTCGCGGCTGCGTGCTCTCCGGCCCCCTCCGCGGCCACGCCGCCCCGCACGTCGCGACCCTCTCCCCCGCGGCCACGTTCTCCCGGGCCGTGAGCCTCGTGGAACGGCAGCCGACCGGGCTCGTCGGCCACATGACCGACGGCCGCGGCCTGCTCGAGGCCCTGCGATCCCACATCGATCCGACCGGCACCCGCATCCTGCTCCTCGGCGCGGGCCCCGCCGCACGGGCCGCGGCCCTCGAACTCTCGCTTTTCCGCGCGGCGGAGATCCTCGTCTGCAACCGCACGGCGGACCACGCCGCCGATCTCGTCGAAGCCCTCTCCGCCATCGACGGCGTCGCCGCCACCGCGCTCCCCTGGCAGCCGGAGATCGCCGTGCCCGACCAGGTCGACATCGTGATCTCGGCCGTGCCCGCCGAAGCGGCCCCGGCGCTCGCCGGCCTGCGCAAAGACCTCGTCGTCGCCGACTTCGCGCTCGTGTCGCAGCCGGCCCCGGTCGTGGCCGCGGCGCAGAAGCACGGCGCCTGCACGATCGACGGCCTCGAGATCCACTGCGAGAAGACGGCGATCGATTTCCACACCTGGACGGGCATCGATCCCGACACCGACCTCCTCCGCGAGCTGCTCGACGAATACCTCAACGCGTGACGACCGGCCTCGGTCACACGCACGCCCGTAGGACAGGCTTCAGCCTGTTTCTGTTCAACTCAGCTGCACCGGCTCGGGGTTGCCCCCACCATCTCGCCGGACGCTCACTGCGCCCATCCATGGGCTTCGTTCGCTCGGAGTCACAGGCGCTGCGCCATCCTGGCTCCGCTGGTGACTCACGCCGGCTCAATGGTAGGGGCAACCCCTCGCCTCCCCCCCCTTTTCAGTCAAGCCAGTTGAGGAGGCTTCGGGCTCCCCGTGTCCTGGAGCAGGCGTATGCAGGCAAGCGCAGCCATGGATGGCGCAGCGCAGCCGGAGTCGAGTGAGCCGGAGCCTGGAGGGCGAAGGCGAACGTCCGGCGACGGGATACGGG
>JBJSZP010000430.1:0-1271 GCA_046090365.1 Planctomycetia bacterium | reverse complement strand
TCCTTGGCGTTCCCTCCCGCGAGCGTCTTCTCACCCGTGTCGGGGTCGGTGAGCCAGATCTCATAGTAGGCCCGCGTCCGCGGGGCGAGGTGCCTGGCCAGTTCGTCGAGCTTGGCCTGCATCTCGTCGCGGACACTGTTCCCGTGGATCGGCGCCGGGCAGCACATGATGTTCCGCTCCACGTCGCCGCAGGCGGCGAGCGTGGTGAGGTGGTTGGCGTGCACCCGCTGCATGAACTCCTTGAGCTCGCCCTTCACGACGCCGTGGTGCTGGATCGACTGCCGCGTGGTGAGCCGGATCGTGCCGTTGCCGAGTTCGTCTCCCATGTCGATCGCGGAGAGCAGTTGCTCGGCGGACAGTTTTCCGCCGGGCACGCAGGTGCGGATCATGAAGGAGATCTGCCGCTCGCTCTTCTTGCCGTCGACGGCCTTGCGGGTCTCGCGGTCGTCCTGCTGGTAGGTGCCGTGGTTCTTGAGCAGCTGGATCGACGGTTTGCCGAATCCGGGGGCCCCGTCGGCGAGTTCCTTGGCGATGTCGCCCCGGAGGTAGTTGCTCGCGGTCTTGGCGACCTCGACGGCGCTCGGCTTGGCGGCGGATGTGGGCGTTTCTTCAGCCATGACTCCCTGAATTTCCTGCGACAACGGTGGGTGGAAGCGGCGATGAACGGACTGTTCTTCGGGCCTCCAGAATAGGCGATCGGGCGGGCGACGGCGACACGAGATCGCCCTTGGGGCAAACTCCGGGCGGGTGCGGGGCGCCGCGGCCCACGCGACGAGACTTTTGCCGCCCCTGAGCCGACGACATACCTATCTCCGCTGCCGGGCGACTAGCGAAAGTCGCCCGTCATGTCGCGCCACACGCAGTGGATGTGATTGGCCGGATTGCCCTCGGCGTCGGGCTGCACGTTCACGAACTCGACGAGGAACGTCGGCCCCGTCACGCGGTAGGCGTGGCCGATCCCCGGCTCGATCGCCCCGAGCCAGGCGAACGTGACCTTCTCCAAGCCGGCCTCCTCGATGAGCCGCAGCCGCTCGGCGGCCACCTCGTCGGTCATCCACCCGCAGTAGGCATCGATGAGCCGGCGCAGGATCGCCTGCTGGTCGGCGGTGAGGTCGCTCCACGCGATGCCCGTCGCCGGCTCCTGCGGCGACTCGGGTTCGCCAGCCGCCCGAATCTCCTTCGGGGCCTCGGCCGTGACGGCACGGGAGCGCTGGGCCACATCGAGCGACTGCACGAGCTCGAACGCGATCGCCTCTTCGTCGTGGAGCACG
>JBJSZP010000429.1:0-2296 GCA_046090365.1 Planctomycetia bacterium | reverse complement strand
TGGCCGCACTATCGAGCAGCTGTCGTGCGACCACTCGCTCGTGTGGGAGCTGGAGGCGGCCGGCGGGATATCGCGGGAGGAGGCGGCCGGGGCCGTCCCCAAGAACATCATCACGCGGTCGATGGGCCCTCACCCGCACGTTAAGGTCGACCTCGAAGGCCCGCACTCCGTGGAGGAGGGCGACACGTTCGTGCTCTGCAGCGACGGCCTGTCGGGCCAGGTGGCCGACGAGGAGATCGGCCTGTTCGTCGCGGAGCTCGAGCCGCGGGAGGCCACGGCGGCGCTCGTGGGGCTCGCTCTGGTGCGCGGCGCACCCGACAATGTGACGGTGATCGTGGCCCGGGCCGGTGCCGAGGAAGTGTCGTCGAAGGCCGCGCCCGGCGACGAGCTCTGGGCGCTCACCGAGGAGCCCGTGGCTCCGAACGGCCGGGCAGCGGTGCCGTGGAAGTGGCTCGCGCTGGCGGCGGGCAGCCTGTTCGCAGCGCTGATCCTTTCGCCCACGAGCATCCTGATCACTCAGCTTGGAGATTTGATCGGGAAGCAGTTGGCCGAGCCGGTGAGCTACATCGGCTGTGGTGTCGCCGCGATCGTGTTCCTCGGATCCCTCGTGGCCGCCTTCATAGGCTTCCTCGCACCAACCGGCGGCAACGGCCGCGCACTGCTCCCCGGTCAGCGGCTCGGCAAGGGGCCCTATCGCACCTACGACTGCACGCCGACCGAGGGGCTCGTCGAGCGGATCGTCGCAAGCATCGAAACGGCCGCGGCGGGGCTCGCGGACAACGACCGCGAGCGGACCACGGTGATCCTCGGCCGCGTCCGGCGGCACGTCGCCGAGGGAGGCTTCCACGAGGCCGTCGTGGCCCTCGCCGAGGCGATCGCCATCTACGCGAGGGCCGTCGAGCAGTCGCGCAGCGGCGACACGATCCGCGGACCGACGCCCACCGACGCATGAAGATCCTCTCCCGCTACGTGCTGAGCGAGTTGCTGCAGGTGTTCCTCGTGGCCCTGGGTGCGCTCACGCTGTTCATGCTCGTGGTGGGCCTCGTCAAGGAAGCGCAGCAGCAGGGCCTGGGGATCCTCCAGATCATCCAGCTCGTGCCCTACGTGCTGCCGGAGGCGATGAGGTTCGCCGTGCCCGGCACGATGCTGTTCGCCGTGGCGAGCGTGTTTGGCCGGATGTCGGCGGGCAACGAGATCACCGCGCTCAAGGCGGCGGGCATCACGCCGCTGGCCGCGATCTGGCCGGCGCTCGGGCTGGCCGTCGTCGTGAGCTTCGTCTCCGTGTGGCTCAACGACATCGCGGTGTCGTGGGGCCGCGACGGCGTGCGCCGCGTGATCGTGGGCAGCGTGGAGGAGATCATCTACGGCCGGCTGCGGCAGCAGCGGTCATACAGCACGGCGAAGCTCTCGATCAACGTGAAGGGGGTGGAGGGCCGGAAACTGGTGCGGCCCACGCTCTCTTTCCAGCCGGGAGGCGAGGCGGCGCCGGTGACCGTGTCGGCCGCCGAGGCGGAGATGCGGGCCGACCCGCAGACGGACTCGCTCACGATCACCTGCCGCAACGGCACGCTCCACGTGGGCGATGTAAAGGCCGTTTTCCCCGACACGATCGAACGCGTGGTGCCGCTCGACGCCGTGAGCCGCAAGGAAACGTCGTCGTCGAGTCCGTCGGAGATCCCGATGGCGGAGTTCGCCAAGGCCCGCATCGACCAGGTGGCCCTCCTCGGCAAGATCCGCCAACTCGCGGCCGCGAAGACGGCGATCGGGATGTTCACCGGGCGGCTCGAGCAGACGACGCCGGCAGCGGTCAAACAGGAGCGGCAGCAGGCGAAGCAGGCCACCAACCGTCTCAACCGCATCATCATGGAGCCATGGCGCCGCTGGGCCAACGGCTTCAGCTGCCTGTGCTTCGTGCTCGTGGGCGCCCCCATGGCGATCCGGATGCGCAACGCCGACTTCCTCACGAGCTTCTTCCTCTGCTTCCTGCCGATCCTCGTCGTCTACTACCCGCTGTTCATGCTGGGCATCTCGCGGGTGAAGGCGGGCGTGCTGCCGCCGCCGGCCGTGTGGATGGGGAACGTGCTCATCACGCTCTGGGGCCTCTGGCTGTTGCGCCGCGTCGTCCGTGGCTGACTCAACGCGCCCAATCCGGCTCGGGGTTGCCCCCACCACCTCGCCGGACGCTCACTGCGCCCATCCCTGGGCTTCGTTCGCTCGGAGTCACAGGCGCTGCGCCATCCATGGCTCCGCTGGTGACTCACGCCGGCTCAATGGTAGGGGCAACCCCTCGCCTCCC
>JBJSZP010000428.1:0-2057 GCA_046090365.1 Planctomycetia bacterium | reverse complement strand
GCCACGTTCGAGATCTACGGCAACCCTGACTGGGCCGAGGGCTACGACGTGATCCTGCACGACGAGTGTTCGGCCAGCGTCAGCGACCCGGTCTACGTCGGCCGGATCCTCGCGGCCCACCGCCGCGGTACGCCGGCCGTGAACCTGCACTGCGCGATGCACTCCTACCGCTGGGGCGACATCCAGAAGCCCGTGCAGGCCGGGGCCGACAACGCCGGCTGGTTCGAGATGATCGGCCTGCAGTCGACCAGGCACGGTCCCCAGCAGCCGATCGAGATCACGTTTACCGATCGCGACCACCCGATCACGAAGCCGCTCACCGACTGGAAGACCACAAATGAGGAGCTCTACAACACCATCCAGGTGCTGCCCACCGCGAAGGTGATCGCGACGGGGCGGCAGCTCGTGCCGCCGAAGCCCAAGCCGGGCGAGCCCGCCGATCCGGCTGCGCAGCCGACAGAGGCCACGGCGGTGGTCGCGTGGGTCAACGAATACGGCCCGCACAAGACCCGGATCTTCAGCACGTCGCTCGGCCACAACAACGACACGGTGGCCGACGATCGCTATCTCGATCTCGTGACCCGCGGCCTGCTGTGGGCGGCCGGCCGCCTCGGTGCCGACGGCTCGATCCAGTAGCCGCAAAGTGGCACTCTGCGGAATGCGGCTGGGTGCAGATCGGACGATCTTCACTCCCGAGCCCCGCGGGGTATCATGCCGTCGCCCCCCTGGAGACATGATCGACGATGGCACGCGCGGCGCTCGCTCTCGAAGACGGCACGGTGTACCACGGTGAATCGTTCGGCGCGACGGGCACCGTGTCGGGCGAGGTGTGCTTCAACACGTCGATGACGGGCTACCAGGAGATCCTCACGGACCCCTCCTACCGCGGCCAGATCCTCACCATGACCGCCCCGCAGATCGGCAACTATGGCGTGAACCCCGCCGACGTCGAGAGCGGACGGCTGCAGATGGCCGGATTCGTGGTCCGCGAGGCCAGCCGTACCGCCAGCAACTTCACCGCCACCGGGACGCTCGGCGACTACCTCGCCCGCTCCGGCGTCGTGGGGATCACGGGCATCGACACCCGCGCCCTCGTGAGGCGGCTCCGCATCCGCGGCGCCATGACGGGCGTGCTCTCGAGCGAGGTGCTCGACGACGCGAAGCTCGTGGAGCTGGCCCGTTCGGCGCCGCCGCTCGTGGGCCGCGACCTCGTCCGCGAGGTGATGCCGGAGCACGAGCGGCCCTGGACGGAGCCGCTCGACGACTGGGCCACGCCGCTGCCGCAGCCGCTCGTGGGTGGCGAGTTTCCCGCGGTCGCGGCGCATCCAGGCACGAAGCACGTCGTGGCCCTCGACTACGGCATGAAGTGGAACATCGCCCGGCATCTCGCGAGCGCGGGCTGCCGCGTCACCGTGCTCCCGGGGCGGGCGACGGCGGCCGACGTGCTCGCCCACAAGCCCGACGGCGTGTTCCTCTCGAACGGCCCCGGCGATCCCGAGGTGCTCGACTACTGCGTCGACACGGTCCGTGGCCTCGTGGGCAAGGTGCCGCTGTTCGGCATCTGCCTCGGCCACCAGCTCCTCTCGCTCGCCTGCGGCGCGAAGACGTTCAAGCTCAAGTTCGGCCACCGCGGCGCGAACCAGCCAGTGATGGATCTCGAGACCGGCAAGGTGGAGATCACCTCGCAGAACCACGGCTTCGCCGTGGACGAATCGACGCTGCCGGCCGATCTCGTGGTGACGCACCGCAATCTCAACGACGGCACGATCGAAGGGGTGCGGCACGCATCGGCCAAGGCTGCGAGCGTGCAGTATCACCCGGAAGCCGCCGCCGGCCCGCACGACTCGGCCTACCTCTTCAGCCGCTTCCGCGCGATGATGTCGTAGGACAGGCGTCCCGCCTGTCTCTGCTCAATTCGCGCCGGCTTCGGGCTCCCCGTATCCCGTCGCCGGACGTTCGCCTTCGCCCTCCAGGCTCCGGCTCACTCGACTCCGGCTGCGCTGCGCCATCCATGGCTGCGCTTGCCTGCATACGCCTGCTCCAGGACACGGGGAGCC
>JBJSZP010000427.1:0-8915 GCA_046090365.1 Planctomycetia bacterium | reverse complement strand
TCGCGCTGGGTGCCATGTGGCTTCGGCCAGAGGTCGATCATGTCGGCCCCGGTCTTCGCAACCTCGGGCAGGATCTCGGCGAGCGGAAACGTGCCGTAGAGCGCCGACGCGAGGATCCACCGCGGCTGCCATTTTCCATTTGGCTCCGCCGCAGGCTCGGCAACGGCCGTGCCGCCGCGCACGGCCGCCATGGCGCCGAGCGACGCCGTGCCCAGGAACGCGCGACGGGTGAGGTGGCCTGCGGTCATACGGCGACTGTCTCTCGCTGCGGTTTGTACACCGTCTTGCCATCCTCGAGGAAGGGCACGGCGAGGTGCATCGGCTCGGTCGTGCCGGGCTTATGGATCGGCTCGGGGGAATACTGCGTCACGTACGCCCGCCGCATCCGGTCGGTCGTGTTGAAGCCGCTGCGGTGGAACACGAGAGAGCTGAACACGACGAGGCTGCCGGCCGGCACGACCGCCGGCAGGCCCGGCTCGTCGCCGAAGTAGCCGCACTTGTCGCCGCTCTCCGGATCGCGGACGTGCTCGACGAGCGTGCGGATCCCGACCTTCGAATAGGGCAGCACGTAGGCCGTGCCGTTCTCGAGTGTCATGTCGTCGACGGCGGCCCACACCGTCACGTATTCCCGGTGCGGGAAGCCGAGGTAGCCGCTGTCCTGGTGCCAGGAGAACTTCGTGCCCTTCTCGGCGGCCTTGACGACGTATTGATCGTAGAACAGGAAGGCCGTGTCGCCGATCGTCGCCTTGCACACGTCGGCCATCAGGTCGCTGAAAACGTATTCCTCGAGGCGGGGGGCCTGGTGGTATTGCTTGGCGATGTGATACCGCTTGCCGCGGTGGGAGATGTGGATGTGATCCACGCCCAGTTCATCCATCTGCCGGTGCATCACCTCGATGAGATGATCGCAGGCGTTGCGCATGATCCCGAGGTGCTCGGGGCTGATCACGCGCTCGGCGATGAAGTAGCCCTCGCGGCGGTAGAGATCGCGGTGGGCGTCGGTGATGAGGCTCGAGGGGGCCATCGGTGGGATGCTCCATGACAGGGGGTGGGAAAACCGGCAAGTCCTGCCATTGAAGCCTCCCCACGAGCCGCCGTCATTCAGCCAGGGGCCGTCGAGCGTTCAGATTTTGCGTCACTCGCATCGTCACGCCTGCGCCTCGAAGCCCTGGCGCTGCGGCCGCGCAAGGAGGGCGTCGGCCTCGGCGTCGCCGACGAACCGCTCGGCGGCCGGGTCCCACTTCAGGGGCCGGCCAAGCTTGCACGAGATGTTGCCGAGGTGGCACACCGACACGCTGCGGTGGCCGCTCTCCACGTCGGCGATCGGCTGCCGCCGGGCGGCCACGCAGTCGAAGAAGTTGCCCATGTGGTTCACGATCGCCTCGATCTTGCCCGACCGTTCGGGCCGTGAGCGGTTGTCGAAGTCGTAGAGCGCGAACGACTCGCGCGGCAGCGGGCGGTCCTTGAGATCCTCGACGGGCTTTCCCGTCACATTTTCGCGGTTCACGAACAGCCGGCCCTCGCTGCCGGTGAACAGGATCCCGTTGCGGCCCGAGTCATCCACCGTCATCTCCACGCCGTTCGCGAAGCGGTAGCGCACGGAATACTCGAGCGGCACGTCATAGCCGCCGGGTGTGGTGGGATACGTCGCCTTGCCCTCGATCTCGACCGGCTCGGCATTGATCGCCCAGCGGGCGATGTCGACGTGGTGCGCGCCCCAGTCGGTGAGTTGCCCGCCCGAATAGGCCTGCCACCAGCGGAACGTGTAGTGCGTGCGCTCGGGCACGTAGGGCACGTCGGGGGTCTGGCCCTGCCACTGGTTCCAATCGAGGTTCGCCGGCGTAGCCTGCGCGGCAAACGGCCCGCCGGCCTTGTTCTTGCCGAGCACGACCTCGACCTTCTCCAGTTTTCCGATCCGGCCCTGCCGCACGAGCTCGACCGCCAGGCGAAAGCGATGGTCGCTCCGCTGCCACGAGCCCACCTGCACGACCCGCCCGGTGTCGGCGACGGCCTTGCGCATCTGCTTGCCCTCGTCGATCGTGAGCGTGAGCGGCTTCTCGCAGTAGACGTCCTTGCCCGCCTTGACGGCGTCGATCAGCATCTTCGTGTGCCAGTGGTCGGGCGTGCCGATCAGGATCACGTCGATCCGCTTGTCGTCGAGCAGCCGGCGATAGTCCTGATGACGATCCGCGGCGGCGACCCCGCCGTAGATCTCCTCGGGCGTCATGCCCGTCTGCCCCTTCACGTTTTTGTCGATGAGCGAGAGATCGAGGCAGCCGCGGTCGGCGTCGGCGATCGCGACGATCCGGCCGTAGGCCTTCGCCTGGGCCGCGATCACGGAGCCCTGATACCGCAAGCCGATCGCCCCGATGCCCGGGCCATCGGCCGGGGACGTGCCGGCCGTCGCCGCCGCGGCCCGCCCCGCCGGATCGGCGGCAAACGCGAGCTGATGGGCGAGAGCCTGCGACAACGGCGCGGCCGCCGCCGTGGCCAGGAACCGCCGCCGGCCGAAGGGCTTCGCCGCCGCAGAGTCATTCACTCGAGACTTGCTCATCGCGATCCTGTTCCTTTCGAGTGGCTTAGGCCCACAGTTGCTTCGATGCGATCCGCGCCCCCTCGGCGAGGTTCTTGAACTTCGCCCACACGATGCTCGGGTGGATCTCCTGCTCCTTGGCGGCGAATGAAGCGAAGCCGCAGTCGGCGCCGCCGATCACGTTTTCCCGGCCCACGATCTTCGCGTAGCGCACGAGCCGCTGCGCGATGAGCTCGGGGTGCTCGACGAGCGGCGTGGAATGCGAGATCACGCCCGGCACCAGGATCTTGCCGTCGGGCACCTTCACGTGTTCCCACACCGTCCACTCGTGCTCGTGCCGCGGGTTGCCCGCCTCGAAGAGATACGCGCCGGCGTTCACCTCGAGCATGATGTCGACGATGTCGGCGAGGTTCATCTCGTGGACCCGCGGGCCGATGTTGATGCCGTAGCAGGTGTGGAACCGCACGCGGTCGGTGGGGAGGCCGCGGAGGGCGTGGTTGAGCGCCGCGACCCGCACCTTCGCCCAGCGGCGGCAATCTTCCACGCTCAGGTCGGGCCGGCTGATGTAGTAGGTGAGCAGGCGGGGGTCGTCGATCTGGAGGATGATGCCGGCGTCGACGATGGCCCGATACTCCTCGTGCATCGCGTCGGCGATGGCGTGGAGATACTCCTCGGCGGTCTTGTAAAACTGGTTCGGCTGCTGTCCCTCGACGTCGGACGGCGACACCGCCGTCATGAACACCTCCTCCGCGCCGGCCTTTTCCGCGGCCGCCTTCACGTTGGCGATGTCGCGCTTCAAGGCCGTGTGGCCGCAGTACTTCACCGGCCCGGTGCACACGAGCTTCACCGGCTTCGCCACGAGGCCTTCCCGGGCCTTGCGGTGGGCGTCGTAAAACTCCGGAAACGCGATCGTCTCCCGCGACTCCACCCACAGGTCTTCCCCCTGCTTCTCGCTCGGGCTGAAGCCGGTGAGCCGCTCGGCGATGTAGGTGAGGAAGCTCGACTTGCTCTGCTCGCCGTCGTTGACGACATCGATGCCGAGGTCGCGCTGTCGCGCGACGATGCCCGACACAGCGTCGCGCACGGCTGCTTCGAACACGCCGGTGTCGTAGGCCTCGCGGCGTTCCTTGGCCCAGAGGAGGTCGAGTACGTTGGCGGGCCGCGCGAGGCTGCCGACGTGGGTGGTGAGAATGCGGTTGGAACTGTGGCGCACGATTGAGGTTCCTCGAAGTGATATCGTCCCGAGCGACTCAGAATACGCTGCTGAGATCTGGCGCCGCTAGCGTGGCGAGGGCCCAGAAACCGCCGCTACGCAAAATCTGAAAGCCCGCGACGAAGAATCTGAATGAACCGTGGCGAGGGGGAAATTAGTCTTGTCAGGGAAGAGTTTTTCAACACTATTGCGGATTCCTCTCCGCTCCTTCGCGAGGATCGACATGGCCGGATCGCAGTCCAACGGCAAGCCGCGGCACCGCGTGCTGATCATCGTGGGCGATGCCACGGAGACGGTCGACACGCTCTATCCCTACTACCGCCTCCAGGAGGCCGGTTTCGAGCCGGTCGTCGCGGGCCCGGAGAAGCGCACGTTCCAGATGGTGATGCACGAGGTGCGGCCCGGCTGGACGATCACGCGGGAGTGGGAGGGCTACCAGATCAAGGCCGACGTGGCCTTCGCCGACGTCGATCCCGACGACTATCTGGGCATCTTCTTCAGCGGCGGCCGGGCGCCCGAATACATCCGCTACGACGAGGATCTCGTGCGGATCACGCGGCACTTCTTCGCGGCCAACAAGCCGTTGGCGAGCGTCTGCCACGGCGTGGAAGTGCCGGCCTACGCCGGCTGCCTCGAGGGCCGCAAGATCGCGACGGTGGCCAAGTGCCGCCACGACGTGGAGTCGGCCGGCGGCATTTATATAGATGCGTCGTGCGTCGTGGACGGCAACCTCGTGAGCGGCCGCACCTACCACGACAACGGCCGCTATGTCGGGGCCTGGATCGAGCAGCTGCTCGCCGCCGCCGCGACAGTCGCCGTTCGCTGAACGCCTGCCCGTCCCCACCCGCCTCTCCTCGGGAATCCGTCTCCATGACACGCTTCTGCGCCTCTTTTCTGCTTATTGCCTGCCTGCTCGGCCCCGCCGCGGCCTGGGCCGCCGACGCGGCCCCGCCGCTTGTCGATCTGCCCTTTGCGGGCAACTTCCGGAACGAAGGGTCGCTCGGCGGGGAGGCGAAGCTCTTAGCGGCCATGCCCGCCGAGGCTGCAGTGTTCGACGAGGGGCCACTCGGGGCGTGCCTCGATCTCACGGCCGCATCGCGGCATGGCGGCACGCTCGGGGTCGACACTTCGCCCGCTGGAAGCAGTGTGGTCTTCAAGCACGAGAAGTTCGCCGGCCTCGACGCGTTCTCCGTGGTCATGTGGTCGCGCCAGGTGCCGGGCGTCGACGGAGTGAATCCACGGCTGGCCTGGGCCGATCGCGGCTGGGATCTCACGCCTGCACCACGCGGGTTGTCGCTGAGCCTCGCCCTGTCCGGGAGCATGGCCCGGTTTTTCTTCGCACCCAGGTTCACATTCCGCGACCGCGCGCCGTTTCCGTCCGCCGACGAATGGCGGCTGACGGCCTTCACCGTCGGCAGTGGCACGGTGCAAGGATTTCTCGGAGGGCTTGGCCGGCCGCCCGCGCTGCTCGGTGAGCAGGCGTATGCGGGCACCCCCGGGCCCGCCTCAGGCGCGGTGACGATCGGCAACATCGCGGGCGGCATCCGTCCGTTCAAGGGCTGGATCGGGCGGGTTCGCATCTATGGCACGGCACTATCCGCTACCGAGATTGCCGCCGTCCACGCAGCCGATCTCGCGGCCGCGCCCCGGCCCCGCCTGCCGCCGCCGCGGCCAGAGTCTCCGCGGCCGCTCGTCTTCAAGCGGTCGGCGATCCCGTTCTCCACCCGCTGGGAGCGGCCGGATGCGCTCGCCACGATGCAATCGTTTCATGCCACCGACTGCCTGTGGGTGTATGGCACGAAGAGCGAGTTCGTGAAGGCGGTGCAGGCCGCCGGTCTGCGCTACCAGGGCACGCTGAATGGCCTGCAGGGCACCGAGAAGGCCACGCCCGGCCTCTCCATCGCCGGCGACACGACAGGCCGCCACGAGACGTTCGACGGCGAGAAGAACATGCCGAAGTGGATGGTCACGTTCAAGCCGCCGCACTACACCGGCTGCTGCAACCAGCCGGCATTCCGCGACCTCTTTTTCGCGGCCGCGAAGCAGCAGGTGCAGATCGGCGTCGACATGCTCCACGTGGACGACTCGGCCATGAACGCCAGTTGGGTGCGCGACGGGGGCGTCTGCTTCTGCGACGCCTGCCGGGCCGGGTTCCGCGACTATCTGGGCCGCGTCCATGCGCCCCAGGAGCTCGCCGCTCTCGGCATCGAATCGCTCGACGGCTTCGACTACCGCCAGTATCTCAAGGCTCATGGCGTTCCCGATGCCGCTGCCTATCGGCAACAGTTCAAGAATCTGCCGCTCACGCCCGACTTCATCGCGTTCCAGATCGAGAGCATGCGGAGGTTCTACCGCGACTTCCGCAACGTCCTCGACGAGGCGTCGCCTTCCAAGCGGATCGCCGTGTCCGTGAATGAGCTCCTGCCGGTCGCGGCGGCAGACGGCCGGCTCTTTCATGCCGACATCGTCGACTTCTACCACGGCGAGGTCTACGACCGCGCGTTCGCGACGAGCCTCGCGGGCAACAAGTCGGCCGAGGCGCTCGGCCTGCAGTTCGTTTCCACGCCCGTGCTGCTGGGCACGGCCGACGGCCTGCGGACGCTCGCGCTCGCCTATGCGACCGGGCAGTTGCACCTCGTGCCCTGGGACATCTACATGGGCTCCGACGAGGCCGGCAGCCTGCCCCGCTCCTTCGGCACGCGCGAAGAGTATGGCGCTGCCTACGACCTGATTCATGCCCATCCTGAGCTTTTCGACACCGCCGCGAGCATGGCGGAGGTGGGCGTGCTCGTGAATGCCGATGTCACGCCGAAGGCCCGGCTCGAGCAGGTCTGCGCGCGGCTGGCCGCGCGGCAGGTGCCGTTTCACGTGATCGCCGCCGCCACGAAGCAGGCCCGCATTCCGCTCCGCGAGGCCGACCTGCGGACCGTGCGGGCGCTCGTGGCGGTGAGTCCACCGGAGTCGTTTGCCGCCGAAGACCGCGCCGTGCTCGACCGCGTGCGGGCCGATGGGCGGCTGCGGCTGATGGAGGCCAATGCTGACCTCGATTTCTTCCTCGCTGCCCGGGAAATGGACATCCTCGGCTGGGAGGGCCCGGAGCGGGTGTATCTCTTCCCGCGGGCCTCGGCCGCGGGCCCGATCATTCACGTCGTCAACTGGAACGCATCGCCCGACGGCAAGACGACGGAGGTGTATCGAAACACGACCGTCGTGCTCCGGCATCCGGGCCGTTGGGGGCAGGTCGGCCGGGTCACCTACCACCAGCCGGGCGAGCCGGCCATCGAGCTCGAGCCGGAGGTGCATCCCGACGCCATCCGCATCACGCTCCCGCGGCTGGCCACCTGGGGTATCCTTTCGATTTCGACCCCCGCTGCCCCGTGATCACGAGGCCGCGAACGCGTGCTCTGACGATCCTGACCTCCCGAGGAGTCCTGTCATGAACGATGTATTGCCCCAACGCCAGGATGCCGACGAGCCGCTTGAATCGCCGCCTATCCCGTCCAGACGGGAGTTTCTCACAACGGCCATTCGGGTCGCAGGAGCGGCGGGAGTGCCCGCGATCGTGTCGGCAAAGGCCCTCGGCCTCGAGGCCCGGGCTGCGGCGGCGAGTGAACGGCTCACGCTCGGCGTGATCGGCTTCGGGCCGCGCTGCCAGTATGTGCTCGGGGAGATGCTCAAGTTCCCCGACGTGCAGTGCGTGGCGCTTGCCGACGTGCAGGCTGTGCAGCGCCAGGCCGGCAAGGCTTTCGTCGACGGCCACTACGGCACGGCCGACTGCCGCGTGTATCGCGACATGCGGGAGCTTCTCGCCCGGCCCGACATCGACTGCGTGCTCGTCGCCACGGGCGACCGCTGGCACGGCAAGGCGGCGATGATGGCGGCCGAGGCGGGCAAGGACGTGTATTGCGAGAAGCCGTGCGGCATCACGATCGACGTCTGCCGCCGGATCGCCGAGACGATGCGGAAGACAGGCCGCATCTTCCAGGCGGGCACCCAGCGCCGCAGCGTGCCGAACTTCATCCGCGTGAAGGAGCTGGTGCAGGAAGGGAAGATCGGCCCGCTCACGGAGATGCATGCATCGGTCTACGTGCCCTCGCTCAACAACTCGTGGCTCCCTGCGCAGCCGACGCCCGATCCCGAGCAGTGCGACTGGAACGTGTGGCTCGGGCCGGCCCCGTGGCGGCCCTACAACGCCGCGTACCTCGGCCGCGGATGGCGCGGCGTATACGACTTCGAGGCGGGCGCGCGGCTGCTCGACTGGGGCGTGCATACGGTCGACCTCTGCCAGTGGGTGAAGGGGGCCGACGGCACCGGACCTGTCGAGTTTACGCCCTCCGACACGAGCATCCTCTGCCGCTATGCCGACGGCGTCTCGCTTACGCTCCACTTCCTCGCCGAGCCCTTCAAAGACCGCGGGCCGCAGTTCAACACGCAGCTCGGCACCTGCCCGGTGCGGTTCGTGGGCAAGGAAGGCTGGATCTCCACGGGCGACGCGGGGCTTGTGGACGTGGAACCCGCGTCGCTGGCCGCGCTCCTGCCCGAGGCCGTGAAGCGCGTGAAGGGCACCGATGCGGCGGCCCACGCCCGCGACTTCTTCGACTGCGTGAAGACTCGGCAGGCGCCGGTGTGCAACGCCGACGTGATGCGGCGGTCGCACGTGGTGGCCCACGCGGCGGCGAATTCGTGGATCCTCGGCCGGACGCTCGGCTTCGACCCCGCCGCCGAAACCTTCACGAGCGGCGGCAAGCCCGATGCGGAGGCCAACGGGCTCCGCAGCCGGCCGGAGCGGGAGGTGTGGGCATGAGCCCACGCCGCCTCGTCTTCCTGCTCGCCGCGGCCGGGCTGTTCGGCATCGCGACGTCGCTTTCCGTCTTTGCCGCACCGCTCTTCGACGGCCGCACGTTCGCCGGATGGGAGGGGGACACGGCGACGGTCTGGCGGATCGACGACGGTGATATCGTGGCCGGGTCGCTCACCCGCCGGCAGGAAAAAAACGACTTCCTCTGCACGACAAAGCGCTATGGCAACTTCGACCTCCGCCTGAAGATCAAGCTCGTGGGCACCGAGGGATTCGTGAACTCCGGGATTCAATTCCGCAGCGAGCGCATCCCGAACAGCCATGAACTGATCGGCTACCAGGCCGACTTCGGCAATGGCTTCGACGGCGCG
>JBJSZP010000426.1:0-2057 GCA_046090365.1 Planctomycetia bacterium | reverse complement strand
CCTCGTGATGTGGGAGGCCCAGTTCGGCGACTTCGTCAACGTGGCACAGGTGGTGATCGACCAGTTCATCGTGAGTGCCGAGGACAAGTGGAACCGGCTCTCGGGCCTCGTGATGCTGCTGCCGCACGGATTCGAGGGGATGGGGCCCGAGCACTCGAGCGCCCGGCTCGAACGGTTCCTGTCGCTCGCCGCCAAGGACAACATCCAGGTCGTGGCGCCCACGACGCCGGCCCAGATGTTCCACTGCCTGCGGCGGCAGGTGCTCCGCGTGTGGCGGAAGCCGCTCGTCGTCATGACGCCGAAGAGCCTGCTGCGCAATCCGGCCTGCGTGTCGGGCATGGAAGAGCTCGAGAAGGGCACGTTCCAACGGGTGATCGCCGACGGCTCGGGCGTGCCGGCCCGCGACGTGCGCCGGATCCTGCTCTGCTCCGGCAAGATCGCCTACGAGCTCGAGAAGCGGCGGCAGGAGTTGGGCCGGCGCGACGTGGCGATCGTGCGGGTGGAGCAGATGTATCCGCTCCCGAAGCGGGCCCTCGAGACCGCGCTCGCCGACTACTCGCCGGGCACGCCGGCCGTGTGGGTGCAGGAGGAGCCGGAGAACATGGGGGCCTGGCGGTTCTTCCGGGTCCACTTCGGCGAGAAGCTGCTCGACCGCTTTCCGTTCTCGGGCGTCTGCCGGCAGAGCGCCGCCAGCCCCGCCACCGGCTCCAAGAAGAGCCACGACCTCGAGCAGTCCGAGCTGCTCAACGCCGCATTCCACAGTTAACCCAGAAGGCACGCGCACGATGGCACTCGAGCTCAAGGTTCCGGAGGTCGGCGAGTCGATCACCGAGGTGATGATCGGCACCTGGAAGAAGCGCGAGGGCGACACGGTCGCCACCGACGACGCGGTGGTCGAGATCGAGAGCGACAAGGCCACGGTGGAGCTGCCGGCGCCCACGCACGGCACGATCACGAAGGTGCTCAAGGCCTCCGGCGAGAAGGCCGTGGTGGGCGAGGTGATCGGCTACATGGAGCCGGCAGCGGCAGGGGCCCAGCCTGCCGCGCCCCCGGCGCAGCCGGTCGTCGACGTGACGAGGAAGGGCGGCCGGACCGACATTGGCTCGGTGCAGGCGGCGCCGGCCGCGCCGGCCGCACCGCCGCGCGTGATGCCCGCCGCCGCCCGCGTGCTCGGCGAGGCCGGCGTGCCGGCGGCCGCAGCCACCGGCACGGGCCCTGGGGGCCGCGTGACGAAGGCCGACGCCGTGGCGGCCGTGGCCCGCCCGGCGGCGCCTGCGCCGGCGGCCCCGCCCGCGGTGAAGCCGGCTCCGGCGGCCGTCGCCATCCCCGCGCCGGCCGGCGGCCGCGAGGAGCGCTACGTGCTCATCAGCCCGATCCGCCGCAAGATCGCCGAGCGGCTCGTCGAGGCCCAGCAGCAGGCGGCCCTGCTCACGACGTTCAACGAGGTCGACATGTCGGCCGTGATGGCGCTGCGGGCCAAGTTCAAGGACTCGTTCCAGGAGCGCTACGGCGTGAAGCTCGGCTTCATGTCGTTTTTCGTGCGGGCGGCAGTCGACGCGCTCCGGGCCGTGCCGCAGGTGAACGCCGAGTTTCGCGATCCGCACATCGTGTTTCGCGACTACTGCGACATCGGGATCGCCGTCGGCGGCGGCAAGGGGCTCGTGGTGCCGGTGCTCCGCAACGCCGAGATGCTTTCCTTCGCCCAGATCGAGCAGGCGATCGGCGATTTCGCCCGCCGTGCCGCCGACAACAAGCTCAAGCTCGAGGAGCTGCAGGGGGGCACGTTCACGATCTCGAATGGCGGCGTGTATGGCTCGATGATGAGCACGCCGATCATCAATCCGCCGCAGAGCGGCATCCTTGGGCTGCACGCGATCCAGGACCGGCCGATGGCCGTGAACGGCCAGGTGGTGATTCGGCCGATGATGTACCTCGCGCTCACCTACGACCACCGGCTCGTCGACGGCCGCGAGGCCGTCACGTTCCTGAAGCGGATCAAGGAATCGATCGAGGATCCCAGCCGCCTGCTCCTGGAGGTGTAGCCGCCGATGCAGCAC
>JBJSZP010000425.1:0-985 GCA_046090365.1 Planctomycetia bacterium | reverse complement strand
CCCGTTCGCCCCGCTGCCGGCAGGCGCGCAGATCGGGCCGCAGGGGCAGGTGACCGGGCCCGGGCTCGTGCCCGGCCCGGGCACGAAGAACGCCGCGGTGATCCCGCCGCTCGACGCCGAGGTCGTGTGGCAGCAGATGGTCGACGTGGCCGACGACTTCTTCAAGGTGCAGGCCGAGCAGCGCGTCGTGTTCTCCAACGGCGTGCCGGCCGAAGGACGCATCGACACCTACCCGCAGACCGGCGCTACGCTCCTCGAGCCCTGGCGGGGTGACTCCGTGGGCTTCCGCGAGCGGCTCGAGGCCACGCTCCAGTCGATCCGACGCCGGGCGACGCTGCGGCTGATTCCCGACCCGGCCGGCTGGCGGATCGAGACGGTGGTGCTCAAGGAACTGGAAAACATGCCGCGGCCGATGCGGGCCACCACGGGCGGCGCCACCTTCCGCAACGACGACTCGCTCTACCGCTACGGCACCCCGCTCCCCACGCTTGGCCAGCAGGTGGGCGACCAGCCGCGGCCCGTGGCCAACCCCACGCCGAACCTCGGCTGGATCCCGCTCGGCCGCGACCCGCTCCTCGAGCAGAAGATGCTCTCGCGCGTGCTCGCGAAGCTCGGCGTGGCCCCGCTGCCGCAGCCCGAGCCCTACTACCAGCCCCCCGACGCAGCCGCTGCCGCACCCGCCCAGCCGGCTCCCTCAGGCCCCGTCTTCGGCGCCCCGATCGCCCCGGAACAGCTCCCACCGGGCGCCGTCATCGCCCCAGGCCCGCCGGTGCCGATCGAATCGTTGCCCATGCCGAAGTGACACAGCCTTGGGCCACTACGTCAACGCGATCAATCCGGCTCGGGGTTGCCCCGTACCACCTCGCCGGACGCTCACTGCGGGCCTCCAGCCCTCCGTTCGCTCGACTCCGGCTGCGCTGCGCCATCCATGGCTGCGCTTGCCTGCATACGCCGGCTCAATGGTAGGGGCAACCCCTCGCCTCCC
>JBJSZP010000424.1:0-6284 GCA_046090365.1 Planctomycetia bacterium | reverse complement strand
GGCGCGGATCCTGCGTGGCGAACTGCCTGGGTCGGCGGTGCCGGTGATCTTCATCGCCAACGACGAGTGCTTCGATCGGCCCACGCTCTACGGCGGCGCGGAAGACTATCCCGACAACGCCGAACGGTTCATCTTCTTCGCCCGGGCGGCGCTCGAGTTCGCCGGCCGCCAGGACCGGCCGTTCGACATCCTCCACTGCCACGACTGGCAGGCGGGGCTCGTGCCGGCCTACCTGAAGCTCGTCTACCGCGCGTGGCCGATGCTTTCCGGCGCCAGGTCGGTGGTCACGATCCACAACATGGCCTACCAGGGGCTGTTCTGGCACTGGGACATGCTGCTCACGGGCTTCGACTGGAAATACTTCAATTGGCAGCAGATGGAGTTCTACGGACAGCTGAACTTCCTGAAGACGGGGCTCGTGTTTGCCGATGCGATCAGCACGGTGAGCCCCACCTATGCCCGGGAGATCCAGCGGGATCCCGGCGGTTGTGGCCTCGAGGGCGTGCTCGCGGCGCGGAGCGATGCGCTCACGGGGATCGTCAATGGCATCGACTCCGTAGCGTGGAATCCGCGGACCGACCGGTACATCCCGCGCGGGTATGGGCCCGACGACGTGGCTGCGGGCAAAGATGCCGCCAAGATCGCGCTCGCCGCGCGGCTCGGCCGAGTGGCACCCGATCGGCGGCCGCTGGTGGGCCTCGTGGGGAGGCTCGTCGAGCAGAAGGGGATCGACATCGTGATCGAGATGCTCGGACGAATGGCGGGCGACGGACGGGCGCGGTTTGTGATCCTCGGCACCGGGTCGGGCGAGACGGAAGATGCGCTCCGGCGCGTGGCGGCGTCGTACCCTGGCACGGTCGACGTCGTGATTGGGTTCGACGAGGAGTTTGCCCACCTCGTGTTCGCGGCCGCCGACATCATGCTCGTGCCGAGCCGCTACGAGCCCTGCGGGCTCACGCAGCTCTATGCCCTGCGCTACGGCACGATCCCCGTGGTGCGGGCGACGGGCGGGCTCGTCGATACGGTGGTCGATGCCACGCCTGAGGCGCTCGCCAGTCGCCGGGCCAGCGGGTTCGTGTTCGACGCGTTCGATTCGCTTGCGCTCGAGCATGCCGTCGGGCGGGCGCTCACAGCCCATGCCGACCGGCCGCTGTGGGCGGGGCTCGTGCGGCGCGTGATGGCCGAGGACTGGTCGTGGGAGACGAGCGCGCGGGAATACCTCCGCCTCTTCGAACGCGTGCGGGCCGCGCCCCCGGTTGCCGTCAACTGACTCCCTGGCAAGACGGGCAATCTGCAGGCGACCGTGCGGGCAGCGGCGCGGGCGAGGGATCGTCGGCCGGCCGCACGACCGATACGACTGGCATGAATTCCACACTCGCAACCATTGGCCTGGTGCTGGCCGGCTTCGTCACGGCTGCCACCGCCGGGGAGCCGGCTCCCTGCCGCAGTTGCATGCCGAGCGTCGCGGGCCGCGAGACGCCCTGCGGCGACACGGGCTGCGGCCCACGGTATCGGGGCGAGATCCACGAGCCGAGCTGCCCCGACCCGTGCGACGCCTGCAACCGCTGGCGCGGGCATCACGGCGGCGTGCAGGCTCCCGACATGCTCGTGCCGTGGCAGATGGCTCCCGGCCGCGGATTCATGACCGCCACGCAGGTCGGCTACGACATGCGGTCGCACTGCCGCACCTGCGTGCCGCACAAGTAGGACAGGCTTCAGCCTGTCATGCGCGGCCCGCCACGTACGTCGCTGCGAACGTGATCTCGTCGCCACGATCGCGGCAGGCGGCGCGGAGCACGTCGAGCGCGTCGCCCGCCCGCGCGAGTTCGAGGAGCGACGGCACCATGCCGGTGGCCTGCACGAGGCTCGGCATCCCGTCGTCGGCAGGTCTCTCGAGCGCCGCGTGGAGCGCCTCCGCCGGCCGCCCGAGCCGCCACAAGAGGAGCACGAGGATGTCGGCGGGGAGCGCGCCTGCCTGCTCGATCCGGGCGTTGGCCGCGGCGGCACGGAAGAAGCGGACGGCGGCTTCGGCATCGCGGCCGAGCTGGGCGCCGTAGAACAGCCGCGACGCCTCGCCGACGTTCTCGAACGGCGGCTCGCCGGGATAGGTGGCCTCAGCCGGCAGCCGGGCGGCGTACACGGCGAGTTCCCATGCCTTTTCGACCACGTCGCGGTCCGTCGCCACCCGGGCGATCCGGAGCACCGACTGCAGGTGCGACACGTCCACGTGCACGCTCGGGTCGTTGTCCAGTCCGCCAGCCGCCGCGAGGAGATCTGGAATCGAAGCCGACGGTGTGGGGGCGGGCACGAGACCCCGGCGGGCGAGGTCAACGCGGAGATTTTCCAGCACCTCGCGATGCAGATGGTCGACGAGGATCGCAGCGGCGGCCTGCTGGCGAGGCGCGGGCAGCCTCGCAACAGCCTGTTCGTACGCCGTGATCGCGTTGCACGTCCCCTGGCTCGCGAGCACGAGTTCGAGGCCGAGCGCCGGATCGAGTCCTTCCCAGAGCGCGACGTGCACGATCTCTTGGCGGCGGGTGTCGGCGGCCTCGTCGTCGGCCGGCGGGCGGGCCGCGAGTTCCCGCAGTTTTCGGGCGACCGCGTCGGGCTCGGCGGCGGCCCGCAGATACATCCACCCGGCCGCCACCGCCCCCTCGTCGAGCAGCGGCCAGCCGACCTCGCGGCAGGCGGCGAGCGACCGCTCGTCGAGCGCGTCGCGACGGGCGGGATCGACGGCGGAAAGGTCACCCGCAGCCGGCAGGCCGAGGGCCGCGCGGGCCTCGAGCAGCCGCAGATCGAAGAGGGCGTGCCAGCGCCGGCGCTCGCGGAGCGAGTCGGCGAGCATGCGAAACATCTCCGCCGTGTCGCGTGCGGCGGTCGTGGCGAGCGCGTCGAAGAGATCGGTCATGGGGCGGTGTCGCGGGTGGAAGCGGTCTGCTGGCGGAGCGATTCGTAGGCCAGGATGGCGGCGGTGGCGGCCACGTTGAGGCTGTCGGCGATCCCGTGCATCGGCAGGCGGATCGTGTCCCAGGCGATCGTGCCGGCATCGGCCGCCTGCCGCCAGCTCGACGAGATGCCGAAGGCCTCGCTGCCGAGAAGGATGGCCACCTGCCCGTCGAGCTGCGCCTGATGCCAGAGCAGGCGGCCTTCCGGCGTCGCCGCGACGACGCGCCGGCGGTTGCCGGCGCACCAGGCGATCGCCGCGGGCGTGGTCGACACGGCCAGCGGCAGCGTGAACACCGTGCCGAGGCTCGCCCGGATCACGGCCGGGTTCGCCGGATCGGTGCCGCTGCCGCACGCGATCACGCCGGCAATCCCTGCCGCGTCGCACGTGCGCAGGATGGCGCCGAGGTTGCCCGGCTTCTCGATTCCCTCGACGACCAGCACGGGCCGATCGGCGGGAGCCGCGAATGCGTCGAGACCGCGGCCGGCGAAGCGAGCCACCACCACGATCCCCTCGTTGCGGCTGCCGAACGCGATCCTGTCGAACGGCCGGCGGGCGAGGGCCACGGTGGGCACCTGTCTGGCCGCGAGGGCGGCGAGCACGTCGGCCCGGGCCGGATCGGGAGCGGCCTCCTGATCGAGAAACGCCTCCGTGATCTCGATGCCTGCCGCGAGGGCCCGGCTGATCTCGCGCAGGCCGTCGATGAGTGTGAGCCCCGTCGTCCGCCGAGCGTCGGCGTCGCGCAGGCCCGCCGCGGCGCGGACGCGCGGGTTGGCCGGGCTCGTGATCTCATCGGGCCGGTTCATCGTGATGGGATCCGCCGGGCGAAGCCGCCGAGTGTGAGCGGACGGCCGCCGGCGTCGGCACAGGCGAGGGTGCCCGATTCGATCCGGCCGCCGAAGGTGTCGGCCAGTGTGCCGTGGAGCCGGTGCGGATTCCAGCCGGGCGAGTGGCAGGTGAGCAGGATGGGGCCGGCCGGCGGGGAGGCGAGCAGTCGGGCGATGTCGCCGAGCAGTGCGACCAGATCGCGATCGATCGAGAAGGCCTGGCCCTTGGGCCCGTGTCCCCACGACGGCGGATCGAGCACGGCGCCGTCGTAGCGGGCGCCGCGGCGCACCTCCCGGGCCACGAATGCGCGGGCATCGTCGCAGATCCAGCGGATCGGCGCGGCGTCGAGCCCCGATGCGGCGGCGTTGCGCCGGGCGAGGGCCGTCGCCTGCCGCGAGGCGTCGACGTGCACGACGTCGGCGCCCGCTGTGGCGAGCGCGAGCGTCGCGGCACCGGAGTGGGCGAAGAGCGAGAGCACACGGGCCCCCGGGGGCGTGACGGCTGCCAGCCAGACCCACTGCTCCACCTGTTCGAGGAACAGGCCCACCTGCCCCGATGGCGCGGGCCGCACCTCGAGGCTGATCGCCCTGTCGGTTTTGCCGAGCGGCACACGCACGAGCCAGGGATCGGGCAGAGGCACCCGGAAGCTCCACCCGGCATCTGTGAAGACGGCCCCGGCGGCCTCCCACGCGCCGGGCCGGCTGCGGCGGGGCAGGTCGGGCAGGGCGAGCGGCCGGTCGACGACCACGCCGCCCAGGAGCTCCAGCCGCCGGCCGGCGCCAAAATCGACGAGCGAGGGATCGCGAAACTTTTCGGCCGCCGGGGCGTTCATATCCGTACCAGCGTACGGCACGAATCGAGATCTCGCAGGCCGGTCGCCCGGCATCGAGAGGTCGCGGCATGCCGCCCCCGTCGCTTCCGCTCCGGGCTTGCTGGGTTTCTCGAAAGACCTCGTGTTTCAATTGCTAACGACTTTTCGCAAAGCACTCACCAGGAGAACAGCGATGAACAGCCTGTGGAAGTGGATGGGACTGGCCGCCTGCGGCGTCGGGCTCGTGTGCGTGGCCGATCGGATGCACGCCGTGACGGCGGCCGAGGATGCGCCGGCGTACGAGCGGCCGGGCGAATCGCCCGATCGGCTCGATCGCATCGCCGAGAAACTCGACCGTCTCCTCGAACGGATGGAGGGGCGGATGGGCCCCGGCGGGCCCCCGTGGGGCGATCGCCGTGGTCCTCCCCACGACGGCCCGCATCCGGAAGGTCCGCCGCACGACCATCGGGAGCACGGCGGCCCACCCCCGCACATGCGGCGCGACATCCCGCCGGAAACGCGCGAGATGCTCGAACGGCGCATGCGGGAGGGACGCGAGCGGATGGAGAAGACCCGCGAGGAGATCAAGGAGCGGATGGAGAAGGCCCGCGCGCGGTTCGAGCAGCTCGAGGAACGGGTCAAGGCCCTCGAAGCGGAGGTCGAGCGGCTCAAGGCCACGAAATAGGACGGGTGTAGGACAGGCTTCAGCCTGTCACGCGCTTATCCCGTGCCGCGCTTCCCTCGTTGTTTCCCCGGCGCCCGTTTCGCCGCCCGCGCGGAGGCCTTCCGCGCGGCGCGGCGCTGCGGCGCGTCGTCGTCGGAAGACTCGTCGCCGGCCGACTCGTCGCCGTCCACCGTCGCGATCTTCGCCCCGCGGCCCTTGCCCTTCGATTTCGTGCCCGCCGCGGGGGCCGTGTCGGCCGCGGCCTCGCCGGGAACCACCTGCGGCACGATGATGCAGTTGTCGCCGAGGTCGAGGTCGTCGGCCTCCTCGATCGGGCGGCCGCGGTCGTCGAGTTTCACGTCGGCCTCGGCCGTCTTCTTTTTCGCGACGGCGAGGAGCTGTTCGTAGAGCTTGGCCCGGTCGACGCCGTTGATCTGGGCCACGGCCGTGGCCACCTCGCCGAGATACCGGAGGAAGATGCTGCGCCGCTGCCCTTCCTGGGCCACGCGGAGCCGCCGGCGCATGTACATGCCGAGCTTGCGGCCCACGGCCTGGAGTGCGAGCCGGATCTCCTTCTGGATCTCCGGGTAGTGGGCGATCGCCTCCTTCGACTCGCTCGTGAACGGCACCCACACGCTCGCCACGTGCACCATCGCCGTCACCGGGCCGCTCGGCAGGCCGCCGCGCGACTGCGAGAGCCCGTAGGACCGCCAGTTGGTGGAGAGGATCGTCTGTGTCACGGCGCAGGCCGCGGGCTGAAACTGGAGCGGCACGCGGTTGGCGTAGCGCAGCACGTTCATGCTCTGCCCCTCCTCGACGCTCACGTTCTGCATGGCGCCGTGGAGGGCGTCGAGTTGCTGCTTCTTGAGTTTCGATGGGCTCTGCCGGGGCGCGAGTTCGGCCTCGGCGAGGATCTTGTCGGCGGCCTCGCTGCCGAGGCCGGAGAACGTGGTGGTGAGGAACTGCCGCAGGCTGCGGGCGTCGCTCTCGGAGGCGAGTTCGCCGAGGCCCTCGCGGGTGATCTTCTGCGCGGCCAC
>JBJSZP010000423.1:0-6280 GCA_046090365.1 Planctomycetia bacterium | reverse complement strand
GTCGGCGACCTCGCCGGCCATCCGACCGCCGTGTGGGCGGTGCAGGTTTCGAAGGACGGGGCCCTTGCGGCCACGGCGGGCTACGACGGCCTCGTGAAGCTCTGGGATCTGCCGGCCAAGGCGGCAAAGCACGACCTCAGGAAGCACAAGGGCTGGGTGCGGTCGCTCGCCTTCTCCCCCGACGGCACGAAGCTCGCGACGGCGGGCGAGGATGGCACCGTGGTGCTTTGGAACACGGCCGACGGCAATGAGATCAAGACGGTGGCTGCCCACGCCGGCCCGGTCACGGCAGTGGCGTTTTCACCGGACGGCGCCACGATCGCCACCGGCGGTGGCGACAAGCTCGTCAAGCTCTGGAACGCCGCCGACGGCGCTGAGAAGGGGAAGCTCGAGGGGCACGGCGACGCGCTCTGGTCGCTCGCATTCTCTCCCGATGGCTCGCGGCTCGCGTCGGCCGGCGCGGATCGCACGATCAAGCTCTGGACGACGAGCGACTCGAAGGAGTTCGCCACGCTCAAGGGGCACAAGGACTGGGTCACGTCGGTCGGGTTCTCCGCCGACGGCACGCGGCTCGTGAGTGGCAGTCTCGACGGCGCCGTCAAGCTCTGGGACGTGAATGCGAAGGGTGAGCAGGAGGGACTGCCGGCCGAAAAGTCGAGCGTGTGGTGCGTTACGTTTGCGCCGGACGACAAGACCGTGTTCGTGGGCACGCATGCGGGCCCGAAGCTCGCGGCGACGCCCGCGGCCAAACTCCTGCCGCCGCCTCCGCCTCCTCCTCCCCCTCCGCCACAGCCCACGACCGCCGTGCTCGTGCCGACGGAATTCAAGAGCGCTGCCGGCGCCACCGGGGCGATCGCGGCCGACGGGTTCGTGACCGTGACGGGCAACCGCGCGAAGGACACCTACACGCTCACCGCGGCCGTGCCGGCCGGCGGCAAGGTGAAGGCGATCAAACTTGAGGCGGCGACCGACCCGAGCCTGCCGCAGCAGGGGCCGGGCCGGGCCGACAACGGCAACTTCGTGCTCTCCTCGTTTCGGGCGAGTTTTGGCCCGGCCGGAGCGAAGGAGGCGCCCACGCCCGTGAAGTTCACCGCCGCAAATGCCACGCACGCGCAGGCGGATTACGTCGCCGCGGGGGCGATCGACGACAAGCCCGAGACCGGCTGGGGCATCGGCGGCGGCATGGGCAAGCCGCAGGCGATCACGTTTGACGTGGCGCCCGACACGGTCCCGCCGGCGGGCGGACCGCTCGTGCTCGTGCTCGATCAGCAGTATCCCGATGGTCAGCACACGCTCGGAAAGATCAGGCTGTCGGTGATCCAGGAGCCCGTGCCGGCGGCACCTGCGGCCCCCGCACCTGCAGCGCCCGCGGCTCCAGCAGCGCCGCCCGCAGCACCAGCGAAACCGGCGGCGCCTGCACCGGCTCCGGCCGCACCCGCTACACCGGCCGTTCCTCCCGCGGCCCCGGCGAAACCTGCGGCCCCGGCGGCGGCACCAGCCCCCCCTGCGGCGCCTGCCGCACCAGCGGCCCCGCCGACGCCTGCCGCGCCTGCCGCCCCGGCGGCTGCTCCGGCTGCAGCGGCAGCGGCACCGGCGGCAGCACCGCCAGCGAAGTAGGCCGGGATCTCCATCGGGTCATCACACGCGAGTGAAGGGAGTCGAGGCATGAACGTTGATCGTGTTCGAGGAGCAGGCTTGGCCGTCGGGCTGGTCGCTGTCGGAGCGGTGCTGGGCCTCATGCTCGGCCGGCTCTGGTTCCCCGACCGCGTGCAGGCCCTCACCTCGCTCGCCGACGAGTCGTTCGCCGTGTGCACGGTGCCGCTCGGAGGCGTCGAGGGCTTCTTCATCCTCGACTTCGAGACGGGCGACCTGTCCGGCGGCGTGCTCAATCCGGCGACCGGCCGGTTCACCGGCGCCTACAAGCACAACGTGCTCCAGGATCTCGGGTTCAAGGCGGGCCAGGCAAAGAACCCCCGTTTCCTCCTCGTCTCCGGGGCGGCCGAACTGCAGACCGGCGGGGCCGCCCAGTTTGCACCCGCGGTGCTCTACGTCACCGATTCGTCGACCGGCGCCACGGCGGCCTACGGGATTCCATTCAATCCCCAGCAGGCCGCGGCGGGCACGTTCATGGCAAAGTTCGAACTGCTCGACGTGGCCCGTCCGCGGGGCGGCGGTGCCAAGCTTGCGCCCGGCGCCGCCAAGGCGAAGAAAGACAAAGACAAGGAGTAGCCCGCCGCCGCGGCTACGTCATTCGATGCCCCCGCCCTCCGTCGGCCCCACGATCACGGTCAACGGCGATCCGTTGCCGATCGCCGCTGGCACCACGGCGCTCGCGGTCGTCGAATTGCTCGGCCTCGCCGGCCGGCCGATCGCCGTCGAGGTCAACGAGGCCGTTGTGCCGCGGGCGCGGCTCGCCGACTGTATGCTCGAGGCGGGCGATCGCCTCGAGATCGTGACGCTCGTCGGCGGCGGCTAACTGTCCGTGGACAAAGCCATCCATGGCCTTTGTCCCCTTGGTGGACCGCAGGAAACGCCGAGGGTTTCCTGGGTCGACAGGCGCCGCATCGTGCGGCGCCAGACCTGTTCGACGGTCTGCTAGAGTGTTTCCAGCAGTGCACCGATGACCCTCCCCTCCGCCACGCCCCCCGCCGAAACCCTCCCGCCGCGGGCTGCGGTCGACACGCCGCTCCGCGTGGGCGGCGTCGCGCTCGCGAGCCGGCTCGTGGTGGGCACTGGAAAATATGCCTCGTATGCCGAGATGGCCCGCTGCCTTGCCGCCTCGGGCACCGACTGCGTGACGGTCGCCGTGCGCCGCGAACGGCTCGTCAACGCCGCCGGCGAGAACATTCTCGACCATCTCGATGCCGCCCGGTTCACGATCCTGCCGAACACCGCCGGCTGCTTCACAGCCGCCGATGCCGTGCGCGTGGCGCGGCTCGGCCGCGAACTCCTCCGCGACCTCGGCAACCCGGGCTCCGAGTGGGTGAAGCTCGAGGTGCTCGGCGACACGCGCACGCTGCTGCCCGATCCCGTGGGCACGCTCGAGGCGACGGAGCGGCTCGTGGCCGACGGGTTCGCCGTGCTCGTGTACTCCAGCGACGACCCGATCGTGGCCCGGCGGCTGAAGGAGCTCGGGGCGGCGAGCGTGATGCCGGCCGGGAGCCCGATCGGCTCGGGGCAGGGCATCCTCAACGCCAACAACCTGCGGATCTGCCTCGAGTATCTCAAGGAGGGGGATCCGGACTATCCGGTGATCGTGGATGCGGGCGTGGGCACGGCGAGCGACGTGGCCGCGGCGATGGAGCTCGGCGTCGACGGCGTGCTCCTGAACACGGCGATCGCCCACGCCGCCGATCCGCTGCGGATGGCCCTGGCGATGAAGGCCGCCTGTGAGGCGGGGCGGCAGGCGTTTCTCGCCGGCCGGATCCCGAAGAAGCTCTACGCCACCGCCTCGAGCCCGCTCGAGGGCACGATCGCAGGCCCGGGACGGCCGCACTGATGCTTGCCAAGCGGATCATTCCCTGCCTCGACGTGGAGAAGGGGCGGGTCGTGAAGGGGACCAAGTTCCTCGACCTCGTCGACGCCGGCGATCCGGTCGCCGTGGCGGCGCGGTACGAAGCGGAGGGGGCCGACGAACTCGTGTTCCTCGACATCACGGCCAGCCACGAGGGCCGCTCGATCATGCTCGACGTCGTGCGGCGCGTATCCGAAACGATCTTCATGCCGTTCACCGTGGGAGGCGGCATCCGCACGCTCGACGACGCCTGCCAGCTCGTGCAGGCCGGCGCGGAAAAGGTGAGCATCAACTCGGCGGCGGTGCGGACTCCGGAGCTCGTCTCGCAGGTGGCCGACCGGCTGGGCAGCTGTGCGACGGTGGTGAACATCGACCCAAAGCGGGTCGTGAGGGACGGCCGGGAGATTTGGGAGGTGTTCGTGAGCGGGGGCCGTGTGCCCACCGGCCTCGAGGCGGTCGCCTGGGCGCGCCGGGTCGAGGAACTCGGCGCCGGCGAGATCGTGCTCACCTGCATGGATCGCGACGGCACCCGCGACGGCTACGACCTCGAGATCACGGCGGCGGTGAGCCGCGCGGTCGGCATCCCGGTGGTCGCCAGCGGCGGCGCGGGGCGGCCGGAGCACCTCGCCGATGCGATCACGGTGGGCGGGGCGGACGCGGCGCTGGCCGCTGGAATCTTCCACTTCGGGCAGTGTACGATCCGGGAAGTGAAGGAGTTGTTCCAGCGGCGGGGCATTCCCGTCCGCCCGCCGGCGGTCTCGTGACGCCGGCCGCCAAGCCCGGCAGGCGTGCCATGGCCACGATCGACACCAGCCCCGCCGAACCCACCCCCGCCCCGCTGCGGAGCGCCGGCGCCCGGCCGCCGCTCGAGGTCGACCGGCTGTTCGAGGCCCTCGTGAACCTCAAGGGCAGCGACCTGCACCTCAAGGTGGGGCAGCCGCCATTCATGCGGGTGAAGGGAGCCCTCCAGCCCCTCAAGGCCCCGCGGATCGACGACGAGCAGATGAAGCGGCTCTGCATGCCGATGCTCGATGAGCGGCAGAAGCGGATCCTCGAGAACGACGGCGGCTGCGACTTCGCCCACACCTGCGTCGTCGACGGGGTGAAGTGGCGGTTTCGCGTCAACCTGCTCTACCAGCAGGGGGCCCTCGGGATGGTCGCCCGGCGGGTCAACAACACGATCCCCGACTTCAAGGGACTGTTCCTGCCGCCGGCCATCGAGCGGCTCTGCCAGCTCGACCAGGGGCTCGTGCTCCTCGCGGGCGTGACGGGCTCGGGCAAGAGCACGACCATCGGCTCGATGCTCAACTACATCAACCAGAACTACCGCAAGCACATCCTCACGCTCGAGGATCCCATCGAGTTCGTCTATACCGAGGACAAGTGCCTGATCAACCAGCGGGAGATCGGCACCGACGTCAAGAACTTCGAGGTCGGCATGAAGCACGCCGTCCGCGAGGACCCCGACATCATCGTGGTGGGCGAGATGCGCGACGTGGAGACCTTCCGCACCGCGCTCCACGCCGCCGAGACGGGGCACCTGGTGTTCGGCACGGTCCACGCCCCGAGCGCGCCGGGAACGATCACGCGGATCCTCGACCTCTTTCCGCAGGAGGAGCACGCGGCCCTCCGCAGCGCCATGGCGACGAACATGAAGGGCATCGTGGCCCAGAAACTAATCAAGGCGGAGGGGCCGAAGGCCAAGGAACTCGGCGTCTCCCGGGTGCCCGTCTGCGAGGTCATGTTTTTCGACGTGATGGTGCGGAAGCTCGTGCTCGAGGGAGAAGATTCCCAGCTGCCGGACCACATCAGGAAGTCGCATCGCGACGGGATGCAGGACTTCACCATGAGCCTCAAGAGCCTGATCGACCAGGACCTGATCGACCGCAAGGATGCCCTCGAGATCGCGCCCAACCGCGAGGCACTGATGATGGCACTCAAGGGCATCGGAGTCTCCTGATGGCGGCGGGGCGTCGATCGGGCCGAGGTGCCTGGCGGTGGTGTGCCGTGCTGTCCGCCGTCTCCGGGGTCGCGGCCGCCGCCGACGAGGGCTGGCCGGCCACCGCGCCGGCCCTGCCGGCCGGCTGGCGGGGGCCGGGAGGCGGGCTGGCGCTGGTGCCGGCCGCCTGCTGGTGGCTCTGCGTGCTGGCGTGGATCCGGACGGTCGACTGGGTGCATCGCGATGCGACGAAGCACGGCGTGGCGCCGGCCTTCTGGAGCACCGCGTGCGGCCTGCCCCTCCCGGTCGTCGCCCTGCTGGCCTGGTGGATCCCGTCGATCCTGGCCGGGCTCGTGCTGATGGTGCTCGCCTGGCTCGTGCCGGTGGGCATCTACGCGTCGGTTCGCAATCGCAAGGTGGCGGCCGGCGAGCAGGTCTTGACGCCTGCTCATGCGCGGCGGGTCGTGGCAGGGCTGCTTGCACCCCTGGGCATCGAGATTTCCGATCCGCTGCGCGAGGAGGACGTCTTGCCCACGGTGGATCTGGCCGGCGCCGGCGGTCGCGACGAGGCCGAGAACGAGTCGCGGCTGGCCGCGGCCAAAGCCCTGCCCGGCTTCGAGGAACTCCGGCGGCAACTTCTGGCGGGGATCATGGCCCGGGCGGCGACGGTCGTCTTCGACGTGGCGGCGGAGACCACCGTGCGGCACGAGGTCGACGGCGTGTGGGGCAGGCCGAAGGTTCGACAGCCGCCGCGGAACCGCCGCGAAAAGGAGGCCTGGGTCGAGGTGCCCCCCACGAGCCGGGACGTCGGCGAGGCCATAGCCGCG
>JBJSZP010000422.1:0-4358 GCA_046090365.1 Planctomycetia bacterium | reverse complement strand
GCTGCCCATGCCCTCGAGCGGGCTATGGGAGCGAGCGAAGCCATGGATGGCGAAGCGAAGCGGACATGCAGAGAGCCGAAGCCTGGAGGGCTGAGGCGAACGTCCGGCGAGAGGGTCTGGGCAGTCACGAGCCGGCGCGCGATCAAACAGGTGAACGTCCGGCGACGGGATACGGGGAGCCCGAAGCCGGCGCACGCTCAACAGGGCAGACCGGCTGAAACCTATCCCATGCGTGTCCGGCCTCGCACGCGTCCCGTCACCGTGCCCCCGCCTCGATCATCCGCATCACGTCGAGCACGGTCGACTCGCCGCCGTTGAGGGCGATCACCTGCACACCGACGGGGAGGCCACGGCTGCCGCGGTCGGTGGCGGCGGCGGCCTGCTCGACGGGGTCGCGCGACGGGCTGCGGCCGGCTTCCTCGTCGGCACGGACGGTCGTTACTGGCACGGTGCCGGCCGCGAGGTCGAGGAGGTTGGCGAGGAGGCAGGGAAACGCCGCGGGGAGGAGCGTCGCGGCGGTGCCGTGCCGGAGCGCGGGCAGGGCCGACACGGGGCACACGATCGCGTCGCACTGGTGGGCAAGACGTGCCGCGCGGTCGGCCAGCGCCGCGCGGGCGGCCACCACGGCCGCGAGGCTGGCGGCCGTCCGGGGGCCGGTGGCGAGGAGCGCGGCGGCCTCGATGCGGCGGCCGAGGAGACGGCAGGCGGCGGCGACGGGCGGTCGCACGAGGCGCGGCAGGCCGGCCAGCCGCAGGAGCCGCTCGATCGCCGGCATCGGCCGCACGCCGCCGAACAGGCGGCGAATGTCCGCGCCTCCGTCGGCCGCCACGAGCGCGAGGAGGAGCCAGGCCGCCTCGAGCGCGAGATCCCCTGGGACGCGTTGCGTCTGGCAGCCACGCGCGGCGAGGTGCCCCACGGCCTCGTGGACGCCGCGGCAAATCGCGGCCGACGGGGCGAGCACCCCGGCCTCGTCCCACCAGCCGATCCGCAGCGGCATGCCAGGCCCAGGCGGCGTTCCGCCGGGGATGAGCGCCGCGCAGGCCAGCGCGAGATCGTCGACGGTTCGCGCGAGGAAGCCCGCCCGCGGGCGAATCGCGGTGAGATGGGGCAGCGTGTCGAAGGCGCCGCCTTCGCCCACGACGGTGGTGCGCGGCAGGAGGCCCGCGATGCCACAGGCGTGGGCCGGCTGACGGATCGACCCCGCCAGGTCGGTGCCCACGGCGAGCGGCACGACCCCGGCCGCGACAAGGGCCGCGTCGCCGCCGCTCGATCCACCCGGCCCGCGGTCGATCGCGGCGGGATGACTCGTCCGGCCCCACACGGGGTTGTCGGTTTCGTGGAGCCACATCGCCTGCGGCACGTTCGCCTTGCCGACGATCACCGCCCCGGCCGCCCGGAGGCGGGTCACGATCTCGGCGTCGTGCGTGTCGCGCGCATCGCGGCCCGGAATGCCGAGCGTCGTCCGCAGGCCGCGCACCGGAAAGCATTCCTTCACGCTCACCGGCACGCCGCCGAGCGGACGGCCGGCCAGGCCTGCGAGTTCTCCGGCGGCGGCATCGTGCCGCGGCTGGACGAGGGCGTTGAGCCGCTCGTGCGTGCCGCGGTAGCGGGCCACGTGATCGGCCAGCACGTCGGCAGCCGTCGAACGGCCCGCGGCGACCGCCGCCGCGATCGCCGCGGCCGACGGCGCGTCACCGCTCAAAAAAGATCCTCGACCGGAGCCGACTTCTTCGCAAGCGACCGGCAGTCGGTCGCCCAGACGACGTCGCCGTCGAACACGACGCCCGTGACGAGCACCCGCTCCCCGGGCTCGAGCTTCGGCTCGGTCCGCGAGATCACGTTCACGCTCAGCGGCTCCGCGCCATCGACGGTGATCAGCATCGACCAATACGGGCCCACTTGGCGGGCTCCATCGAAGGTGGCGAGCAGCATGGCTCCGTCGGCCGCCCGCTTCTTCGATCCGAGCCACATGCCACTCAGCCGGGCCAGATCCTGCTGCACCGCGCCATCGGCGGCGATGGCTGCGGAGATCGGATCGATGGCTGCGGCCGCGTCGCCGAGAGGCCGGCCCGAGTCCACGGCGACCTTCTCGAGGAGCACGAGCTGCTCGGCGGCGGCGGCCAGCCGCTTGTACCAGGCCACGAGCAGTTTCTTGCGGTCGGGCGCCTCCGGGTCGGCTGCGGTGAGCTCGTCGAACGCGGCCGACGCCTCCCCGACCGCCGCGTCCAAGGCCGTGAGGTCGAGCGGCTCCGGCTCGGGCGGAGCCGGCGGCTCGACGGGCCGCTGCGGCGCGAGGGCGAACTCATCGTCTGACGGGGAAGGCGCGGCTGCCTCCTCGCTATCCGGTTCAACCGGGGCATCGGCAGCCATCTTCTTCGGCGCGTCCGCAACCGGGGGCTCAGCGTCGATCGCTGCCACGGCCGGCTCGGCCGGGTCGGCCGCATCCGAAGCCACGTCATCGCTCGGAGCAGGCTCGGGGATGTCGGCCACGGCGGGCAGGTCATCGAGCGCCGACGGGGCGTCGAGCTTGGGGCCTCCCGATTTCTTGAAGCCCGGCTGAAGTTTCTGGGGCAGGAGGAACGCCACCTGCTCCGGCATCATGCCGGCCAGTTTGAAGGGATCCCTTTGGAATCCCCAGATCAGGATGGCATAGGTGATCGGAATGGCCATCACGCCGCCGAGCACAATCGCGATGAGCTGGCCGATCCCTCCCCCCTGCTTGCGAGCGGGAGCCCTCGGCTTCGCCGCTGCGACGGTCGCGGCGGTGGCGACCGCTGCCGCAGCCCCGAGGCCCTGGTCCTCGAATGGCTCCGTCCCCGCCGCGGCCGCCTCGCCGAGGTCGCTGACGCCATCGAAACCGGATGCATCGAACGACGGCTGGTCATCGGTCGCAAAGTCGTCGAGGGTCGCTTCCTTGGAGTCCGTCTCCATCTCACCGGCGATGGCCTCGGGCCAATCGTCGGCGGGCAACGCGCCGCTTGCGGGATCGACTTCGCTCGGCGAGACGATGCCGGAAAACCCGGTCCCCACTTCGACGTGCGACGAACCGGCCAGCGATTCCGCGATGCCGTGCGCATCGTGGTGGAGATCGTCCGACTCCGCCGCAATCGACTCGAACATCGTGTCCGCGGGGGGCGTGCTCAGGACCACCGTGTCCGGGGCGGCCTGATCGACGTCTTCCACGCCCTCGGGTGGAAAGACGGCCAACGGCGACTCACCACCCGCCTCGGCCGAAGGCTCGGACAGCCACGCGGAGATGTCGTCGGCGCCGGCCGCGCCATCGTCGGCGTCGACGGAGAGCGATGCGAACGGATCAGCCTCGGCATCTGCCTGAGCGAAGGCCTCGAGCGGGATCGTGGGGGCCTCGTCCGCGGCGCTCGCGGGAAAGGGCTCCGGAGCCTGCTCTCCGGCAGCAGACGCCTCTGGGGCTTCCGTGATCTCGCTGGCCGCGTCGAACGAGAACGTGAATCCGTCGGCGGATTGCCCGGCCCCGTCGTCGTCGATGCCCGCCCACGGGTCCGGAGCCGATTCGTCTTTGTCGTCGACCATGAAAACCCTCGAGCGCTGCGAATGATCCGGCAAGGCGACTCCGCTTACCGTGGAAAAAGTCTACCACCGCCGCCCGCGAAGTGGAAAATCGCGGCCCCGGGGAGGACGGCCGGGAGTTTCCGGCTCCTACAGGCCGTGGGCCTCGCCGTATCGCCGTCGCAGGCTGTCGACGAGCCATCGTTCCGACACGGGCGCGCCCGTCGCCCGCTCGACGAGGAGGTCCGACTCCACGAGGCGGCCATGGGCATGGACATGTCGCCGCAGCCATTCGAGCAGCCCGGCGAAGCGGCCGGCCGCGATCTCGCGCTCGAGTCCCGGCAGGCGTGTTTCTGCGGCATGCATCAACTGCGCGGCGAACAGGTTGCCGAGCGTGTACGTGGGGAAGTAGCCGACGAGACCCGCGCTCCAGTGGATGTCTTGGAGCACGCCGTCGGCATCCGTCGGGGGCCGCATGCCGAAGTCGCGCTCGAAGCGGTCGTTCCAGGCATCCCGCAGATCGGCGACCGCGAGCGACCCCTGCACGACGGCCCGCTCGAGGTCGAACCGCAGCATCACGTGCAGGTTGTAGGTGACCTCGTCCGCCTCGACCCGGATCAGCGAGGGCTCGACCACCGACAGGGACCGCTGGACCTCCGCCGCGGTGGAGTCCCCGAGCGCCGCCGGGAACGCGGCGCGGGCCGCCGGGAAACACCACTGCCAGAAGGCCGTCGAGCGGCCGACGAGGTTCTCCCACAGCCGCGACTGGCTCTCGTGCACCCCCGACGACGCGCCGTGGGCCAGCGGCGTGGCCTCCAGCGCGGGGTCGAGCC
>JBJSZP010000421.1:0-3275 GCA_046090365.1 Planctomycetia bacterium | reverse complement strand
GCTCCCCGTGTCCCGGAGCAGGCGTATGCAGGCAAGCGCAGCCATGGATGGCGCAGCGCAGCCGGAGTCGAGTGAACGGAGGCCTGGAGGGCCGCAGTGAACGTCCGGCGACGGGATACGGGGAGCCCGAAGCCGGCACCTCATAGTTGACGGCATTACGCGCGGACCGTGCCTCAAGCGCGCGTCACGAGCAGCTTGTCGATGCGGCGGCCGTCCATATCGACGACCTCGATCGACAGGCCCTGCCAGAGCGTCTTGTCGCCGGCCACCGGGATCCGCTCGAGGAGCGCGAGCACGAGCCCCGAGACGGTGGAGTAGTCGCGGGGCAGGGAGTCGAGCTTGAGATCGAATCGCTCCGCGAGGGCCTCGATGCCGACGCCGCCGTCGACGAGCCACGAGCCGTCGTCGCGACGTACGAAGGCGGTCTGCTTGTCGCCGCGGTGCTCGTCGTGGATCTCGCCCACGAGCTCCTCGAGCACGTCCTCGAGCGTCACGAGCCCCTCGGTGCCGCCATATTCGTCGAGCACGATGGCGAGCTGGTTTTTCTCCTTCTGGAACAGTTCGAGGAGCCTGTCGAGCGGCATCGTCTCGGGCACGAACAGCGCCCGGTGCATCATCTTGCGAAGCTCGATCGGCCAGCCCATCCAGTTGTGGCGCAGCACGTCCTTGAGCGACACGTAGCCGAGGATGTGGTCGAGGGAGCCCTCGTAGACCGGCAGCCGGGAGTAGCCCGCCATCGCGATGGCGCCGAGCACCTCGCCCGGGGGCGTGTCGATGTCTAGCGCGTCGAGGTCGATGCGGGGCCGCATGATGTCGCGCACCGTGCGCTCGCCGAGCCGAAGCGCCTCTGTCGCCACGGCCTGCTCCACCGCCTCGAGCACGCCCTCCGCGCGGCCCGCCTCGAGGAGGTGCTCGATGTCGTCCACCGACACGGTCGGCTCCGACTGCTTGTGGGCGCCGAGCAGAAACAGCACGGCCGACGTGGCGGTGCTCAGGCCCCACACGAGCGGCTTGGTGACCCGGGCGAAGACCTGCATGAAGGGGGCCACCAGGCGGGCGATCGGTTCGGCGCGGCGGAGGGCGAGCCGCTTCGGCACGAGCTCTCCGAGGAGGAGCGTGAGGAAGGAAAAGATCGCGACGAACACCGTGAGCGCGATCGGATGGGCCACGTTGGCGAGCGCCGGCGGCGCGTGGGCCGTGAGCCAGGCGGCGATTTCGCTCACGACGCGGTCACCGCCGTAGGCCGCCGCGAGCGTGCCGACGAGCGTAATCCCGATCTGCACGGTGGGCAGGAACTTGTCGGGGCTGGAGGCGAGGTCGAGCGCCTTGCGGGCCTTCTCATCCCCCTCGTCGGCGAGTTGGCGGAGCCGTCCGCGGCGGCTGGCCACGATCGCCATCTCCGCCCCGGAGAAAAATCCGTTGGCGAGGATCAGCGCGAGAACGATGAGCAGTTCGTGAGGCATGGCGGGGCGGCGTCAGTCGGCGGTGTGGTCGCGCCGGGTGATCGCGAGGTTGTCGCGGTGAATCACCTCGTCATACGGGCAGTAGCCGAGTTCGTCCGCGATGCTTTCCGTCTTGAGCCCCGCGATGCGTCGGAGGTCGGCGACGGGATAGTTCACGAGCCCGCGGGCGAACTCGCGGCCGTCCTCGGCCGCGAGGGCCACGACGTCGCCCGTGGCGAAGTCGCCCTCGAGCCGGCGCACGCCGGCGGCGAGTAGGCTGCGGCCGTGGGTGACGACGGCCTCCCGCGCCCCGTCGTCGACGATCACGCGGCCGCGGGCGTCGGCCGACCAGCCGAGCCAGCGCTTCCAGGCGGGCAGCGTCGCCCCGCGGGAGAGGAACGCGGTGCCCACGTCCTCGGCGGCCATCAGCCGCTCGAGCACGCGGTCGTCGCGGCCGGAGGCGATCACGCAGTGGCTGCCGGCCTCGGTGACGATGCGGGCGGCGGCGATCTTGCTCGCCATGCCCCCCTTCGACACGCCCCCGAGCCGGTCGCGGGCCAGCCCCTCGATCCGACCGTCGATCCGCTCGACCGACGGCACGCGGGCGGCCCCGGGCTCGGCGGGATGCCGGTCAAACACGCCGTCGACGTCGGAAAGGAGCACGAGCAGGTCGGCCCCGAGGAGCGTCGTGACGAGGGCGGCGAGGCGGTCGTTGTCGCCGAAGCTCGTCCGCAGCTCCTCGACGCTCACGGTGTCGTTCTCGTTGATCACCGGGATGGCGCCGTAATCGAGCAGCGCGCGGAGCGTGTTGCGGATGTTGAGGTAGCGGGCCCGGTGCTGGAGGTCGTCGGCCACCAGGAGCACCTGGGCCGCATGCCGGGAATGGGCGCGGAAAGCCCGCTCGTAGGCCTCGATGAGGCTGCTCTGCCCGATCGCCGCCACGGCCTGGAGGTGGGCCAGTTCCTGGGGCCGTGTCGTGAGCCCCATCCTGCCCATGCCGGCCCCCACGGCGCCGGAACTGACGAGCACCACCTGCCTGCCCTGATCCCGCAGGGCGTCGAATTGCCGTCCGAGGGCGTCGATGCGTGCCGTGTCGAGCAGGCCGCCGGCTCCCGTGAGCACGCGGGTGCCGACCTTCACGACGATCAGCCGGGACGTGTCGGCAAGCGAGCGGCGCGTCGGATCAGCCATGAACGGGCGACACCTCGGAAACGTGAACCGCGGACGGACTCGAATCCTACCCGCCCGGCGAACCCGGTTTCCATGCCGGTGCACGGCGAGCCGTTGAGCGCCATCGGGTTCCACGGCTACGCTACGGGTGTTCGATCCAGGTGCTTTTCCGGCTGTTCCACGGGCGTCTCCAGTGAGCGACCTCCATCACGAGTGCGGCCTGGCGGCGATCTATCACCTCCCAGGGGCCGACGCGAGCCCGCTCTGCCCGGCCCAGGGGCCCGACGAGGTGTCGCGGCTGCTTCCGCGGATGCTGCTCGACATTCAGAACCGCGGCCAGCTGTCAGCCGGCATGACCGCCTGGAACCCCTCTCGCAGCCAGCTTCTCGCCACGCTCAAGGACGTGGGCACCGTGAGCGAGGTGTTTCGCCTCGGGCATCGGGGCAAGTACGAGAGCCTGATGGAGCAGCACGTCGGCCGCGCGGCGATCGGCCACGTGCGCTACGCCACCTGCGGCGCCGACGACCGCGGCTACGCCCAGCCGCTCGAGCGGCCGCACATCCAGAAGCGGAAATGGTTTGCGTTCGGGTTCAACGGCCAACTCGCCAACTATCCGGAGCTGCGGGCCGAGATCCTCGCCGGCGACGACAACCACCTCGCCCG